>NZ_JBPCPN010000017.1:0-55698 GCF_050999135.1 Candidatus Dormiibacter sp.
CCTGAGATCGAAAGCGGCGACGCGTTCACTGAACTCAGCGGTGGCGGCATGGATGTGAGCGGCCAGCTCGCAGAGCGCGTGTGCTTCCGGCTCGTCCGCGGGGTCGTTGCAGAGCGGCCCTTCCATACCTGTATTGTACCAAACGCATGTTCGATGTGCAAGCTCTTAACCGGCAATCTGGACAGCTGAAGGACAGACCTTGACGACGCAGTTCAGCCAAGACAATCGGCATCGGACCGCTTTACCTTCCCAGTGCAAACGGCACGGGCACCGGCGCCGTGCCGGTCGTCCGGATCCCGACCCGGCGGCCGTCGTTGTACAACCGGCTCCAGCCCTTGCCGGTTGCGCGATCCTCGCTCGTTAGGCTCAGAGAGTCGAGCCTGAATCTGCAGCTCTCCCCGGCTGCGTCATCGCTGACGGAGCAGACACCCGTCATGTGACGGCCATTGAGAAGAGCGCTGGCGGCCGCCTTGACGCGGCCCCCCTGCACTGAGATGACCAGCGAGGCGCCGCCCGCCTGGTAAACGCCTGGTTCGGTAGCTGAGAGATGGTTCCCAGCCACGTCATAGCCATTGCTGTTAAGAGACACGTCAACTTGGGGCTCGCTTAGCGCCCACAGGCTCCCGGCACCGGCCGCGAGCAGCCCGACCAACGCCATCACCAGATGCCAGCGAACACCCCGCAGGCGGCGTCGCCAGGCTGCCCTCTCCCGCCGCAGCCGATGCCGACCTCCGACCGCGCCGACGGAGAGGTTCTGCCCCGAATTCACCTGCTCGCTCGGTGGTGCTTCCTCACCCGCCGGCCCGCTGCCGCGCCAGCAGGGCTCGGGCCACCGTCAGCGTCAGGTCGACATAGGACTGGCGGAGGTCGGCGGCGATCTCGACGATGGGGCGGCCTTCCACAATCGCGAGGGTGGCCTTCTCGCTCTTGGGGATTGCTACCACGGCAGTGGTGCGAGCGCGGATGCCGTTGAGCGCTTCGATCACCTTGGGATGGCGCCGCAGGCGGCGCTCAGTCGACTCGATGTAGGCGACCACAACAGGCTTGTTGGCCAGCGCCGGCTCAGCCAGGTATTCATTGACGCCGGCCAGCCGGTTGGGGTCGTCGGTGGTGGGCAGGATCACAAGGTCGGCCAGCTCCAGGTACGCGGCGCAGATGAGCCCCTCTGTCGACTGCAGGTCGGGCAGGCGGTTGGGCAGATCCACAACCGTGAGCACGTGTCGCTCCCGCAAGTAGGCGACGAAGCGCTGAATCTGACCGGGACTGTAGGCGGTAGCGGCCTGGCGATCCTCCGGGTATACCGCCAGCGCCGGCACGTTTCGCGCCCAGACCGGCGGTGGTGGCAGTTCAGCTCCGGCGCTGAGGGCCGCCATCAGGGAGCTCACAGTGGCGGCTCCCTCGGGAATGTGCATGCGACCCCACTGATCGGGATTGCCTGTGTTCTGGTCGACCACCGCGGCGCTTCCTGTGGTCTCGCCAAGCGCGTACCCGGCGACCTGAGCCACCGCCGCCGCTATCGCCGTTTTGCCCACTCCGCCGGCCCGGCTCACCACGGCGACCACTGCGTGCGGACTCAGGCTGAGGAGCAGGTCGCCGACGTCGCGGGGTATCTCGGGCCAGCGAGGGCCTGCCAGCAGCTGGCTCAGAGCGGCACCGACCCCAGTTGGCTTGGCGGGCATCGACGTTGGTAGCCGGCGGGCCCCCCCGACCTGCGGCTGGCTCGTGCCGAGCAGCGAAGCGCGCGAGAGCTGAGGGCCTGTTGGCGCTTCCTCCGGAGGCAGGTACGGCTGCGGGCCGAGCTCCGCCAGCGCTTGGAAGGGATCGGGCAATGCTTTGGCCGGCGGCGTCTCCTTCGAGCTGGCCCAGTCGGCTGCTGAAGGCGGTGCAGCCCAGGCGGAAGCTGTGCGCCGGCCACGGTCGGCGCCCGGCTTCATCATGTCGCTCAACCACCAGCCGCGATAGGGGACATCGCTGCGGAAGCTGTCGCGGCCTCTCACGCTGTGGTACTGCATGGCGAACTCCGCCAGTTGCATGGGGTGGTCCGAAACTGTCGCGATGGCGTTTTCAAAGCCCTGCCAGCGCGGCAGTTCGGCCGACCTTTGGACGCCCACGACGAAGTGCGCGTCCAAGCCCGGCAGGAAGCGTTCCAAGCCCGGCTCATCGAGCATCACCACGACCGGGTCGGTGATGGCGGGATTCTGTGCCGCCCACCAGCTGTCGAGATCGCCGCTGGCTGGACTGCGCGGATCGAGAAGCACTGCGCTGGGGTAGGGCAGGGCAAGGACGCGGACGGGTCGACGCGCTTTCTCGTTGATGCCGCTGCGCATGAAAGCCGCCATCTGCTCGGCTTCTGGACCGGGGAAGACCGTCAGGAAGGTGGTGTAGCGCTGCTCAGCGATCAAGCAGCCCCTTCGCCTCGGCCAGCGAGCCGCTCCCCAGGCTGACGGTGCTGGCGCTCTGGTGATGGCTCAGGCCGGCGAGCAGGATGAGGATGCCGACTGTCAAGACGGCCCCGCCCCAGAGCCGCTGTGGTCGCCGGGCGCTCACACCCGACGCGGCCATGCGCACGAGGCCGATGACTGTCCAGAGAAGGGTCAGGCCGACCAACACCCAGATGATGGCCTGGAGTGCGCTCAGCGTCTCGGTGAAGCTGGGATCGCGGCTAACCAAGAAGTCGGCCAGCTGACCCAACTGCGGCTGTCCGAGCACCGTCCAAGCGGCCGCGGCCAGGCCGAGTGCTACCAGCCAACGCGTACCCAGCTCCAACAGGCGCCCCGGGCGTCTGTCGACCCGCCGCTCCATCAGGGGAAGGCCTTGATGAACGTGATCCAGGCCCCGTAGCCGATCAGTGTGATGAGCGGCACGATCATCAGGCCCAGCGGCACAGCCTGGAGGAATCGCGACCGCTCTGACGCCGTCTGCATGGTGGCCAGCTTGCGCTGGCCCACCGAGCGGGCGAGGTTGGTGAAAACACTGCGGCTCTCCTGGCCCCGCTCCCCTATGCGGCGAACGCTGGCCGCAAGCAGGCTGAACATGGGCAGCTCGTATGCCTCACCGATCCGCTCGTAGATCAACGCTGTGCTCGGCGCCACGCGCCGGCCCAATACTCCCGCTCGATTACGATCCAGGTTGACCAGCTGCTTCCAATTCTCGTCCTTGAGCAGGCTCCAGAGGTACCCGTCCGACTGCGCGCGGGCCAGGATCTCCAGCGCCTGATCGATCGGGACTTGGGCGGTGTACGTGAGGATCGCCAGTTCGGTCATGGCCTCCGCCAGTCCGTTCTCGATGCCCCGGCGACGGCGGCCGGCGGCCACGCGCAGCATCAGCCAGCGGAGACCGAGCAGGGCCAGAGCGAAGAGGAATCCGTCCCAGATGGCCAGCGGGGCCATCCCCACCAGCAGCACGCTGAGCAGTTCCACTGCCAGAAAGCCCACCACCACTGCGAGGGCGAGGGCGAGGTTGCGGAGCGCCCAGGCCGTGCCCGATTCATTGCGTCCAGCCAGCGCCAGCAACCTCGGGATGTTGAAGGCGTCGTCGAGCTGCTTCACAAATGGCGCGCGTTCGCCCAGCCGCTCGGTCAGCGGACGGACATCCACAAATCCGTAGTGGGAGCCGATCTTCTGCCAGGCGGCAACTGGGGGAGGCGTGAGAACTCCGAGGCGCCAGATCAGAGCCAGCACGCCCGCCCCAGCCAGCAGTATAAGCATCGGCGCCAGCAGCAAGCTCATGCCTCAGACCTCGGATCGAAGTTGGTTTCAGGCATAGCGGCTTTCCATCCGTGCCTTCAGGCTGATCAGGTTCCAGCGGACTGAGCGTGTCCTCGGCGTCATCTGGCCGATCAGCCAGATGATGAACACGACGGAGAGCGCAATCAGGATCAGGACCAGCTGGCCGAGTGGCGTCGCGTAGGCCTCGCGGAAGGAGTCGACGCGCATTACCGCGAGGAAAATGACGCCCATGATCAGCACCACTATGTAGGAGCCCACCCTGGCCCCAGCGGCGATCGAGAGGTTCTTGTCTTGCAGCTCCAGATCCTCCATGTATTGAGGGATGAGCACCTGAGTCGCCTGGAGCACGAACGCCTCAGGCGAAATGTCCAGCGACAGCATGATGTCGGCGCAGATGCGGTTTGCGATAGGACTCGCTGCGCGGCGATCCAGCTCGATCAGCCGGTCGCGCAGCGAGAGCTGCGTATCCGCCAGCGGCAGGAGAAGCGAACGCAGCTCCGGGATAGGGTTTTGACCGGCGTCGCGCAGTGCTTCCTCCAGGCTCTGGTTCGACTGGCGGACGAGATCCACTATGTTGCGCGCCTGCTCGACCAGTGCGTGCTCGCGGCGCACCTTGCGCTGGTCGGCGATGGGACCGAGTAGGAAGGGCACCAGCACTGTGCCGCAGAGGATGCCGCCAATGATGACCACTGGCGTGCCGATCAGCACTCCGGCGGCGAGTCCGGCGAGTGCAGCACCAATCCGCAGAGCCCACCAGGTGCGCTCGCTCCAACCGAGCGCGAGGGCGCGGGACCGCTCTCTCTCGAAGTAGCTGCGGAGATGGCGATTGCTGGCAAGTGAGAACCGCCGGCGGGAGCTCCACCCCGCCAGATTCGCGGCCAAGAAAGCAGCGAGAGCCAAGATCAGCACGATCTGAGCGAAGAAGAAGAGCGGCGAGAAGATCACGGACCGCATCAGGGCTCGGGAATCTCCTGGCCCAGGCGCGAGCCGATTTTGAGCTTCAGACCGAGCGGCAAATCGGCAACGTAGCGAGTGCGCCGCTCGACGTGACCCTCGGGGACGCGCTGATAAAGCCACGTGTGCTGGTGCTTCAGACCACCCAGGGCGAGCACGCCGCTCAACCGGCGCTGGCCGTCGATGTTGTTCTGGCTCAGGTGCACCACCAGGTCGAAGGCGCGGTGCACCGCCAGCTCGGCCAGTTCCATGGAATTGCTGTTGTGCGAATAGTCAGGGCTCTTCATGACGTACTCAGCTGACCTGCGCAAGCCCTCGAACGCGTCGTCAGCGTGAATCGTGACCATCGAGCCGTCGTGGCCGGTGGAGGCGACCAGGCACACCTCAGCCATCGCCGCATCTCTGGCCTCGCCCAGGATGATGCGGCTGGGCCGCATCCTCAGCGCAAGCTTGGCGAGATCGCGCATGGTGAGTCCCGCGTCCTGGGAGTAGAGCGGCGGCACTGTGCAGAGGTGCTGGACCAGCGGGTGCCAGGGCTGGCCGTCACCGCGGTCAGTGTCCAAGTTGAGCTCGGCCGAATCCTCCAGGACCAGGATCTGCTCCTCCGGCGGCACCATCCCGCAGAGAACGCGGAGGAGGGTGGTCTTGCCAGTAGCTGTGCCGCCGGCGATGATGATGTTCGCCTTGCCGCGCAGGCTGGCCGTGAGGAACTCCGCCACACCACGCGGCATGGCGCCCTGCATGACGTACTCGTCAAGACTGTGCAGATTTGTCACGCCCTGCAGACGCATGGTGGCCACGAACGTCGTGTCACCGGAGACAGCGGGTTCCTGGATCACTGCCAGCCGCAGCACCCGGCCCAGGTTGGCCTCGGCAGCTGGGCTGCGGTCGCTGAGGGTCTTGTTGCCTTTGACTCCGGGGATGGCGAGAACCCGCTCCCGGAGGAAGTCCTGGACCTCCTGGTTGGTGCTGAAGGGATTGCCTAGCTGGCCGAGCCGGAATTTGCCGCGGTTTGTCGTGAGCAGCCACTTGTCCCAGCGATAGACGTGGATCTCCTCCAACCCGTCGACGAGATAGAGCAGCCTCGAGAGCGGGTAGAGCCACGAGCCCAGCACCATCGCCGCGCGGTGGACCTGGCGCCGGAAGTGCGGCTCCGTCGCCAGCCGGGTGGCGGTGCCGCCGTGCAGGCGGAAGTGGCCGGGCTGGTTCTGGGCCTGGTTGAGCAGCTCTTCAATCTGCTCCGGCAGGTGCTCTTCACCCCAGGCAGACGCCTTGAGATCACGTTCCCGCCGGATTTCGTACAGCTCGAGGGCTACCGCTTGGGCCGTGTCCTGGATCTGGTCGGCAACGTCGGGCCAGGGAATCTCCCGAATCTGGCCGGTCTCCTGGCCAAGCCAGTCCGCCGCCTGGTTCAACTGCCGCATCAGCCCGCCGGCTGGGGCACCGCCCGGGAGGCGGTTTCCAGCACCACTTTGGCCCTCTGCAAGATTTCCGCCTGGCGCACCACCGCCTCCCCAATCCCGGAGATGGGACGACCCTCATCCTCGGCCTTCAGGGCCCGCTTCTGATCCCAGGGAATGGTGGCTGTGATGCTGAGGCCGGGGAGCTGACTGGCGATTGCCTCCTTGACCTTCCGGCTCATCACGCCTGAGCGCGTGTCGAGAACTATGAGCTCGGCTTTGGGCGGATCGGCTGCCCGAAGCACGTCCAGGCTGCGGGCCAGCCGGACGGGGGCGTCCTGCACTACTACGAAGACACGGGCCGACAGGGCGGAGACTGCCTGCGCTTCCAGTCTTGGATTTTGCAGCAGCACGTGGGACCAGGCGCAGCCAAGGTCGAAGACGACAAAGTCATGGGCCAGCCCACCGAGGGCCTGACCGGTCATCAGCCGCCGAAGCAGATGGCTGATGTTGCTCCCGTAGATCTGATGCAGGCCTGGCACGATCTGGAGGCGATCGTCTCGGCTCGCCACGGCCTGGGCGAGCAGCATCTCTGAGGAGATCGCCCCTTCTCCGACGAGGTTGTTCATGCCCCGGTGGGCGGGGTCAATGAGGACGTGGTCGACTGCCGTGGAGGTGCCCGACATGTCGGCGTCGACGAAGAGAACCGTGTGCCCTTGGCCAGCAATGTCGAATGCGACCGCGAGCGCCGTCGACGTGACCCCCTGGCCATCTTTGGTGCCGACGAACGAGATCACATAGCTCATGGTTTCTGGACCGAAGGAGCCGCGGAGGGGCTGGGTGCCGGTCCTGGCACCGAACCGCCTTCAGAGGCGGAGCCGGCGAGTTGGCTGGCCGCTTCATTTAGCGCCAGGCCGGCGCCGCTGGGCACGCCGACGCCGCTGCTGCGGACCGCGAACAGGGCCGAGTTGTTCGCCTGCAGGGTGACCCAGGCGGCCTCATCGCCGGGCGGCACCCAAACCGTGGTCGGGTTCGGCTGCTCCACCACGAGGCCGCGGCCCACCTGGATCGTCTTGGTGCCCATCAGAACGTACACGTCGATCTTGTCGCCACGCTGCATCGGCGGCGCTGACTTGAACGTGAGGGGCACGAGCACTGACTGAGTCGGCATCAGGTCGTCATCGGACAGCAGGTGCGAAGCGGAGAGCCGGCTGGCCGCCCGCCGGTGGTCCCGAATGGGATCGCCCTTGTAGTACTGGACTGGATCGCCCGTGTCGGCAAGCTTCACCTGGTGGACATTGCTGCTGTCGAGAGCGGTGCCGGCGACTATGTCCTGGGTTACGGTCCAGGCAGTGTGGGTTGCTTTTGCCTGCACGGCGATCTCGAGGTAAACGGCGCCGATCACCGCCAGAAGTACAACGGCACCCCCGATTGTGAGGAGCAGGCTTCTTCGCGGCATGTCTATGGTTCTAGTGTCCTGTTTCCGATGGTGGTCGAGCAGGTTGGGGCAGGCAGCCGAAGGCTGCCGATCCGGGCGACGAGGCGAAGGAACGGGTGGAACTAGGAGGAGCGCATCCTCGATGCGTGACGACGACGGACCGGGCGCCGTGACGCGCGCATCGTCGTCCGGAGCCGCAAGATGCCGGCAACCACCGGAAGCGGGACACTTAAAAGCCTCCCTGGCTGCCACCGTTGGGTCGCCCTACCTGTGCAGGTCACGGAGCCGCCGGCGGCATAGCCGCCGCATCCCGCCAAGGCCTGCGGCTGGAGGTAGGTCGACTGGTGCAGAGTGCCGTTGTAGGTCTGCAGCGCGAACTCGCGGCTCTTGGCGCTGTCGTTGGCGGGAGCGGTTACGGCGGAGGCTGCGGCCAGGCTGGTGGCCGTATCCACATCGACGTAGGCCTGGGCGGTGACCATGACAAGCAGAAAGCCGAGGAAGAGCAGAAAGAGGAGGGGAAGCACGATTGCGGTCTCGACCAGAGCCTGTCCGCGCTGGTGGTGCCGTGCGATCGGGCCATCATGCTGTGTCAGGTGGCCCGCTCGGATGCAGGCCGTCAGGCTGGTCATCGGCTGAAGGTCTCCCGATGGAACTCGGCAGTGGCGTCCAGTTCCCAGGCGAGACCGATGAAGGCAAATGGGTTGTAGGGCCGGCCGCGGATGCCCACCATTACCAAGCCGGGATTGGCGGGATCAAGCGTCGAGCAGACGATCAATTCGCCGACCGCCGCTGCCCGCGGACTGGGACAGGGGGCGCCTGCGCGCGCGATCGTCAGTTTGCTGCCGAAAAGGACAGGGGCAAGCCGCCTTTGGATGATGGGCCCGGCGCTCTCCAGAGCTGGCCGGTTGGCGTCGAAGGGGTCTGTTCCGGCCGCAGCACGAGCGCCCGCCGCCGCGGCGGTGACGGCTGCCGAGCGCTGCACCGAGTAGAGCGCTGAGGAGAACACAGCAAAAAGAAGCGCCAGGAAGACTGTGATGATGAGCGCGAACTCGACCATTGACTGTCCGCTCTGATCTCGGAGCTTCATCAGGGTGAGGCGGGTGTGATCGGGATGGCTTCGATCTGGCCCACATATTGCGGGTAGTCAGGTGTGCTGATGACGACGTCGCCGAGGCCGCTGTCAACGTTCTGGTGGTGACTTCCGTAGGAATCGGTCCAGTACACCTCACCGGTGATGGCGTAGTGCTCAGCGGCCACCACATGGTACTTCTGGTCGGGGTGCCGCGCCTCTGAGATCTCCACGTACTGGTGGGCGGTCAGCTGGTTGTGCTGCCCGCACTGCGTCGGCGGGGTTGCGTTCGCCGTGTCGTTGTGAGGGTCGTCGAAATTCCAGGCGGCGCGAACGAAGGCGACATCGATCAGCAGCGTGTAATAGATCTGCCGGCCCTCCGCGTCGGGCGCACCGGCCACCGTCACCGAGAGCTTGCGATCGTCGGGAATGCCCTGGCCGTCGATCCAGAAACAGGTGGGAATATTGACCACGCCCTTGGTTGGCGGAGCGGAGCCGATTTGCCCCGCCTGCCCGTCCAGCTGGCCCCTGGCTTGAGCGAAATACGGCGCCCAATTCACTGCCTGAGGCGAGCCCGCCGCCGGCGGCGCCTTGCTCCAGTAGACGCAGGGGTTTGTGCCGCTGGTCGAATCGCACCTGCTCCGCCACTGGAAGTTGTTGTCCACGGAGCACAGCCACCCAGCCTGATCCGTGTGGTGCCAGGCGCCCGGGTAGTACCACTTCATGCTGGCGTCGTTCTCGCTGACCCTGTTTAGCGAATCCTGGCCACTAACAATCTTGAGACCGCCGCCGATGACATCGCCACGAGGCGGAGGTGACAGCGGTCGGCCCGTGTATCCGTCGCCAACCCAGTCCAGTTGGATTGCAGATTGCCAGCCAATCTCACATGGCGCACCTTCGGTGGCGTCGGGAGGAGCCGGCGGCGTGGTGTCATGTGGATCTCGACCGTTGGTGACCGTCGGAATAATCCTGGCCCCCCCTCTGCCTGGGCAAATCACGTAAGCGCCAGCTGATACCCGAAGCCCGCCTTCACCTCGTAGGACGCCAATTGAAGTGTTCACGCAGGCCGCCTCGCTGCCATTAGAAAGGGCAAATGCATTCGCTGGAGCCGTCAGTAGAACGGAAACAGCAACGATTAGGTAAGTTAGGTAGCGCATCTAGACGAGGCAGGTCTCCTGCACCGGATATTGCAAGCAGTCGTAGCTGCCAACCTCGTACCACACTCGGCCCAGGTCCGGGTCGTCACGAACCCGTCCGAACGAGAGAGTATAGATCCGCCTATCCGCGCCACTCGAGTGAAGAAGTTGGCTGGTGCCATCAGGCTTGACCAGATCAACGGTGTCGGGGCCCGCCAGCACATATACCCACTCGTAGGGCCCCACTAGATAGCCGCGTCCACGAGCTAGCTCAGCTACGACTTGACTCACGGGCACGATGCTCAAGCCTGCGAGCTTGATCGGCTCGATGCGCAATGTGCCACCCGCAGCCTTGGCGGAAGCCAACCATTGCAGCTCATCTCGGAAGCTGATCTGCTGTCCAAAATCCGGCGGGGCTAGGGCGTCACTCTGTAGGAAATCGGAATGGTTGTTCACGAACGCCCAGCGATACAAGGCAAACCAACGAAGGAGTGCCTGGCCGTCCTCCTGGACCTGAGCGTCGGGGACCTTGCCCCCCGTCTTGTTCGCGATCGGCACCTTGTCCAGCGGCAGGTTGGCCGGAGGGCAGGGAGTGATGCCTCGCTTGGCCAGGTTGGCGCAGTGGTCTACCTTGGGGGAGGCTGAGGCCGAGTAGGACCTGGACGGCTGGGGCGTCGTGGCAGCCGAGGGGGATCCGAGGCCGCACGCCGACAGGGCCATGAACCCAGCGAGCGCCAGCGCGACCGTACGAAGCGCACCCGGAGTGCCCATCTATGTCTTCCCCACCTGAGTCGCTGACCGCATTCTAGCCACGCCGGGGCCGAGTTGGAAGGGAAAGCGACGGAGGGTCGCCGCGACCCATTCGCATGCTCTGAGCGGCATGGGCCGAGCCTAACACGGGAAAAATGACACAGAGGCGGACATCGTAAGCGTCCGGTCAACGGTAGGCCTGGCTCCCCAGTCCCTCCCCCAAACTCCGATCCGAAGCGTCTCCTCCTTGCGGACGATGCGCATCACTCCTGAGACGGACGCCAGCGCCGATGGCGGCACCTATGGTGGGGTTGACCATGCTCGCCCGCCTCCAGTCGGTCACTGCTCCCCTGCGCCGGCTGGCGCCGCCCACCTTCTGGACGGGCTTTGCAGTCGTGCTGGCCCTCTACTCGCTCTGGTTGATCGACGCGTGGCAGCGGCCGGTGTACATCACCTTCTGCCTGCTGACCACGCTTCCCCTGGCTCTGACCTGGCGCTGGCCGGTCGCCGTCTGGGCGACCGTCGCGGCGGGCGCCGTCCTTGCGTCCATCGCCGGCGTTCCGGCGACGCCTACCGAGTTCACCGCCGGCCTGGTCGCCCTCTTCGTGCTGACGCAGCGGCACAGCCGGCTCCGCTCGGGCTCGATCGCCGCGGTGTTCGCGCTGGGAACTGCGTTCGTCCGCCGCCAGGTCAACGGCTTCGAGCTTGCCTTCGAACTAGCGATCGTGGCGTTGAACTGGCTGCTGGCCGGCTCGGTCCGCACCCATCGCGCGCTGGTCAGCGCTCTGGAGGAGAGAGCCCGATCGCAGGAGCAGATCCGCTCGCAGGAGATGCGACGCGCGGCGGCCGAGGAGCGGGCGCGGATCGCACGCGAGCTGCACGACATCGTCGCGCACAGCCTGGGCGTGATAGTCGTGCAAGCAACGGCTGGGGGGCGGGTCGTAGACGAATCGCCTGGCGAAGCGCGGGCGGCGCTCGAGGCAGTGGAGCGCACAGGTCGGGACGCGCTTGCCGACATGCGCCGGCTACTAGGAGTGCTGCGGGAGGACGGTCCCTCAGACCGTCAGCCGCAGCCCGGCCTGGACCAGCTGGAACCGCTGCTCGAGCGATTTCGCGCGGCCGGCCTGGACTTGACAGCCGAGATCGAAAGGCCCCTGCCATCCCTCCCGTCAGGCCTCGATCTCTGTGTCTACCGCGTGCTGCAGGAGGCGCTGACCAACTGCCTGAAGCACGCCCCCAGCCGCGCGGCTCGGCTGCACCTGCGCTCCAGAGAGGGTGCGCTGAATCTCAGTGTGTTCAACGACGGCGATCAGACCCCGGCCTCGCCGGGCGTGAACCGGGGCGGGCATGGACTCCTCGGGATGCGGGAGCGGGTGGCGATGTTCGGCGGCGACTTCGAGGCTGGTCCCGCTCCGGACGGTGGCTGGTGCGTCGCTGCCCGCCTGCCGCTGACGGTTGCCGCTTGATAAGGGTGCTGCTGGTCGACGACCAGGCGCTGGTTCGGGGCGGCTTCCGGATGATCCTGCGAGCGGAGCCGGACATTGAAGTTGTGGGCGAATCGGCTGACGGCTCACAGGCGGTGGCCGCGGTGGCGGCTCTCAAACCCCACGTCGTCCTGATGGACGTTCGCATGCCAGTCCTGGACGGGATCGAGGCCACCCGACGCATCCTCGGCGGCGACGGCGGAGCCAGGGTGCTGATCCTGACCACCTTCGACCTCGACGAGCACGTCTACGACGCGCTGGAAGCCGGCGCCTCCGGCTTCCTGCTCAAGGACATAAGCCCCGAGCAGCTGGCCCAGGCGGTGCGGGTGGTGGCGGGAGGGGACGCGCTGCTGGCGCCCAGCGTCACCCGGCGCTTGATCGGTCAGTTTGCGAGGCGGCAGCCGCCGCCTGATGCCGCCGCCCGGCTCAGCTCCTTGACCGAGCGGGAGCTGGAGGTGCTGCGGCAGCTGGCTCGTGGACTGTCCAACCAGGAGATCGCCCAAGCGCTCTTTGTCAGTGAGACGACTGTCAAGACGCACGTCGCGCACGTGCTGGACAAGCTCGATCTGCGGGACCGCGTGCAGGCGGTGATCTTCGCCTACGAGGCGCGACTGGTCGAGCCCGCCGGCTGACCGGAGCGCGCGGCTGCGGTCGCGCGGCCCAATGAGTTAGGCGCGTGTCGCCAAGGGGTCGGACACTGCAAGTGGCGGCCCGATGACGCTCATACCCGCCCCCCGGCCGATGTTCTGGAAGCAGTGGGGCGTACCACGGGGCACGAAAACGAAAGTGCCGGCCGGCGCGCCGCGCAACTCGGCGCCAAGCCTGAAGCGCAGCTCGCCCTCGAGCACATACCAAGCCTCGTCCTCGTTCGCGTGGGTGTGCAATGGCGGGCCATCGCCCGGCGCGATTGCGTTCTCCAGCGCCGTCAGTGCACCGTTGGTGTGCTGACCGCGGACCTTGAAGGTCAGCGGCCCGCTCGCCGGTCCCTGGATCGTGGGGCCCTCTCCCGGCCCCACGGCGAGCGGCAGTGCATCAGAGCTCATCGGTTCGTACACCTCTCTTGGTTAAGCCGTTTCAAACTGTCGACTGATCCTATCCGGCCGGGTGAGGCGGCGGTCTCGTCCCTGAGGACGAGGTGAAGATCGGTCGGCTGGAGGACGACAGGAGAGCTGCCGAAATCTAGCGTGCTTGCCATGAAGCACCGAAAGCTCTGGCTCACCATGACGATCCTGGCGCTGATGACCGCGGCTGCCTCGGCGCGTTACTTCAGCCTCAACCCCCAGGTTTTCATGACTCAGCAGCGCCTGACCTACATGGCCAATCTCACGCCACTGCTGCTGCACATCACCGGCGGCACAGTAGCACTCACCACCGGACCATTTCAGTTCCTCACAGGCCTCCGCGGCCCCCACCGGACGCTCCATCGTTGGCTCGGCCGGGTGTACCTGCTCGGCGCGCTGGCCGCCGGCGTCGGCGGACTGCTGATGGCCCGAATCGCGTTCGGGGGCCCGGTCGCTCGGATCGGCTTTGCGGTGCTGGCGCTGGAGATGCTGGGCGCGACAGCTCTGGCTCTCCGCGCCATCCTGCGCCGTCGGATCCCGGCTCACCGCGAGTGGATGACGCGCTCCTACGCTCTCATCTTCGTCGCGGTCACTTTCCGGCTGTTCTTGATCCCCACTGCCCTCGGCGCACCGTTCGCCCTCGTCTACGCAGCCGACGCCTGGCTTTCAACCATCGTCAACCTGCTGGTGGCGGAGGCGCTGATCCGTCGAGCCCGCAGACCCCGCACCAGTGGGGCTCGACCGCTGACAGGTAGTACGGAAAGTGCGCCGGCCGGCCGGCGAACGATCAGCTCGCCAACATCGGCCAGCTGATTGGGGCAGGCGCGGGTCCCCTAGGAGCGGCAAGCTCACCAGCAGGGTCGCTCAGCGTCAGCCTGTCGCGGGCTCCTCGCCCACCGCCGGAGTCGTGCAGCGGCCGGCCCGACAGCCTGCGAGAGGATGCTGGCAGGGGCCGGGAAGGCCCCACAAGAGGATCATGGTCGCGCGCGGTCCCCAGTTCGTGTGACGATGATCCACTAGAAATCGGAGTGTCGTCGCAGTAAAGAGCAACCACTGATCCCAGGAGGCGAGACCGCTGAGTTTCATCGAGGGCCTGCATGGCGCGGTCGCAATCGTGCTTCTGTGCTCCCTGCTCTTTGTTGAAGAGGTAGGCGTGCCGCTGCCGATCCCCGGTGAACTGACGCTGATTGCAGCCGGACTGCTCATCGCCACCGGAGCGCTCGACCCCTGGTTGTTCGCGCCGCTGGCGGTGGCCTCCTGCTTGACCGGCTCGTTGCTCGGTTACAGTTGGGCCCGCTTGGCGGGCGAGCATGGTCTGCGGGCAACCGCAGCCAGGTTCCACCAGACCAAACGGTTGGACCAGGTCACCGCCCGGCTTCAGAGGGCAGGACCGCGAGAGCTCGCCGTCTCGCGCCTGATACCGGGATTGCGCGTCTACACCACCCTGGTGGCGGGCGCAGTGCTGGTGGAGCGACGGAAATTCCTGCTTGGCATTGCGCCCGCGACAGTGGTCTGGGTGACCGCCTTCCTGGTCCTCGGAGTGGTGGCTGGAGTGCCAGCCGAGCGTTTCCTCGGGCAACTGCAGGGACTTGTTCTCGAAGGCGGAATCCTGATCTTGCTTGGTCTGGGCAGCTATGTGGCGATCCGACGGGTGCCGGAGCACAGCGTCATCGCCTTGGGCCGACTCTCCACCAGTCTGCGGGCACTGCTCGCTGCCGCGGTTGACATGGCCCTGATCGGGGCCGTTGTTGCCGGGGTGCTGGCGATCGTCCGCCCGCTCACCCCGGCAGGTGCCATCGCGGGGTGGCTGGACATCGTGGTGGTCGTGATCGTGATTGCGGCGTTCTACTCGGTGGCGACCCGGGCCGGCCGGCAGGCGACGGCTGGTGAAAGGCTGCTGGATGCCAGCTACATCACTCAAGGAGCAGAGAATGCCTCGCGCCAGAATCTGCGCACCGTGGCTCGTTCGCTGATGGACGGGGACGGGGACCGGCCTGAGAGTGACATCGGACGCACCGCCGCCATGTTCCGGGCGCTGGGCGATGCGAAGCGGCTGCGGGTTGTGCGGCTGCTCCTCGCTGAAGATCGCTCTTCTGAGGAGGTGGCAGAGGAGCTGCATCTGTCAGCTCCGGAAGCCACTTACGCCCTTCGAGAGCTTCAGCTGGCGGGCCTGACACTGGTTCAGGAAACCGCCGCGGGCCAGCGCCACGCCATCTCGAGCGACCAGATCCGGGTCGCCGTGCTGGAGATGCTCGAGGGCGCGCCCCCAGGCAAAGGTCTGGGGTCGCAGAACTAGTCGGGAAGCTCTGCCTACTCCCTTAAGGCCGTGCCAGCCCTGTGCCGAGTCGCCTGCTGCCGGCGGCTCGGCACGGGAGCGAATAATCAGTCGGGGTCGCCGGTGTCCCTGGGGTTGCGCGATAGCATGCCGGTCACTTCCAGGATCTCCTGCTCGTTGAGGGAGTCCTCGCGGAGCAGGGTTTGCGCCAGAGTGTCCAGCTGGGTGCGGTGCTGCGTCAGCAGCTGGCAGGCCTGCGCCATGCACTCCTGGGCGATCCGCTTAACTTCGGAGTCGATCATGAGGGCCGTGCCCTCGCTGTACGGGTTGTTCATCGCGAAAGGGCCGGGCTGGCCGTTTTCGCTGAAGTTCAGCGGGCCGATCTTCTCGCTCATGCCCCAGCGCACGACCATCTCGCGCGCGATCTGGGTGACATGATGCAGGTCGTTCTCGGCGCCGGTCGTCACCTCGCCGTAGACCAAGGACTCCGCCGCGCGGCCGCCCAGCGCACCGATGATGCGAGCCCGCAGGTACGTCTCACCGTAGTTGAACCGGTCATCCACAGGGCTCTGGACGGTGACGCCAAGCGCCATGCCGCGGGGGATGATGGTTACCTTTCGGACGGGGTCGGCCCCAGGCACCAAGAGGCCAAGCAGCGCGTGGCCGGACTCGTGGTAGGCAATCCGCTCGCGATCGACCCCACTCAGCATGATGTTGCGCTCACTGCCCAGCAGCGTCTTTTCGATCGCGTTCGAGAAGTCGGCTTGACCGACCGCAATGGCTCCCCTCGCCGCCGCAGCCAGTGCCGCTTCGTTCACGATGTTGCGCAGGTCGGCCCCGACCAGGCCAGGCGTATTCGACGCGATCGCGTCCAGATTGACGTCGGGCGCCAACGGCACATTGCGGGTGTGGATCTTCAAGATGGCAGCCCGGCCCCGCCGGTCGGGCGGCATCACTGTGACGCGTCGATCGAAGCGCCCCGGCCGCAGCAGGGCGGCATCCAGGACATCGGCCCGGTTGGTGGCCGCCAGCACAATGACGCCCTCGCGGGAGTCAAAGCCGTCCATCTCGGTCAGGATCTGGTTCAGGGTCTGCTCCTGCTCGTCGTTGCCGCCGAGCCGGATCGTGCCCTGCCGGCTGCGTCCGATGGCATCCAGCTCGTCGATGAAGATGATCGCGGGGGCCGCTTCGCGCGCCTTCTTGAAGAGGTCGCGCACGCGTGAGGCGCCCACGCCGACTATGGCCTCGACGAACTCGGACGCCGACATGCTGAAGAAGGGCACCTTGGCCTCACCCGCGACCGCGCGGGCGACCAGCGTCTTGCCGGTTCCGGGTGGGCCGATCAGCAGCACACCCTTCGGCACGGTCCCCCCCAAGCGCTGGTACTTGAGCGGCTCCCGCAGGAACTGGACCACCTCCACCAGCTCCGTCTTGACCTCCTCGATGCCTGCCACGTCTGCGAACGTGGTTCCCGGCCGCTCGGGATCGTAGAGGCGCGCCTTGCTCTGACCGAACTGCCCCAGAATCCCGCCGCTCGTGGCCCCCGCCATCCGCCGCATCACAAACAAGAGCAGGAGCACTATCAGCAAACCGGGCCCCAGGCTGAGCAGCAGCGTCTGCCAGAAGGGCGGCTGCTGGTTGGGGTCATTGACGTTGATGGTCACGTTGTTTTGCTCCAGCAGCGATTCCAGCCCGGGATCGGCGAAGGCGGGCAGCACTGTGGAGAAATGCGTCGCTTTGTCGGAAGCCTTCGGCGTTGCGCCGATCGCCGTCTTGGTTGTGCCAGTGATCACCGTGCCGGTGCTTGTGATGCTGATCACGTTCCCGGCGGCGACCTGCTCTTTGAAGACGTTGTAGGGGATCGTCACCGACTTCGGCGGTTGCGGCGCGAGGAGGACGTTGGCGATGAAGATGTTGACGCCGAAGATGATCAGGAGTGTGATCCAGAACCGAGCCGAGCGCAGCTGGCTGGAGGCGTTCGGTCCTCTCGACTTGCCGGGCCGATTTGGAGGAGGGCTGCCCGGTGGGCCGGGCCCGGTGGCGGGTTGGGTCGCCATGCGAAACCCAGCTTAGAAGGTCGTCCTCCGGCGGACGCCGGGGCAAAGCGGCCTGGTCAGGAAAACCGCTGGCGTGATGCTCCGCGATGCATTCAGCGCAGCGCCGGCATCACCTCAGCTGCGATCCGCTCCAACGCTTCGCGGTCGTCAAGGAGCAGGGTCTGGAAGCAGAACTCCTGCAGTTGCCAGATCCGTTGACAATGACTTATGGACCGGCTTCATCGCGCCAGAGCTCGTGCACCGCGACCCTCCAGCCTAGTCCTGAGATGCAGCACGAACGCCAAACCGGGAGGCTAGGCGTCTCCGCCAGCCGCCGGCCCAGCCGGCGACCGCTTTCGGCAGCGGGCGGCTGACCACAAAGCCGATCAGCGTCAGCAGTGCACCCACCACCGGGAGGCTGAAGGGATAGCCAGTGGCTGCAGGCATGGTGGACTGGCAGTCAAGCGGAGCGGCGTCGCCCTGTATGCACACCAGCGGCCCGGCCGGGCCCTCGCAGGTCTCGATCCGACTACCCAGCGAGATGCACGAAAACGCATTCGGCCGAAGCGGGTCTGGGGCTGACAGCGAACGTGCGTCGGCAGGTGTCCGGGGGCCCGACGCGCCTCCGGCAGGCGCCGACGTCCGACGGGTGGTCGTCGTTCCAGCAGTGCCCGGCCTGGCCGAGCCGCCCGGAGTCCCACCATCTGTGGCCCCCGGGGCGCTGGAGTCCGTCGAACCTTCGGAGGGAGCCTGCCCCGGGTCCAAGGGGGAGGTCATCCCGGGAACGTTTCCCGGTGCCCCCGGGACAACTTGCGCCGGCGGCGGCGACACAGGGGGAGTCGGGACCGGCGGCGACACCGAGGGAGTCGGGACTGGGGGCGGCGTCACGCGCGGAGTCGGAACTGGGGGCGGCGACGCTGCGGGAGTTGGTACCGGCGGCGGCGACACCGGAGGAGCCTGCGCCGCCACTATCGGCACACCCAGACCGGAAACCGGCGCCGGCACCCCCGGCGCGTCGGCGGCAGGCAGGGCCAGCCCGACGATACATCCGACTCCGGCCAAAGTCGCCCGGCTGGCGAGCGATCGGAGCTTTGAAGTCCATTTGTACCGCAACGTCCGCATCTCCTTTCGGGCCCGGCGTCGGCGCCCGATAATCCCGTCAGCCGAAGTAGTCAGGTCGATTACTTGATAACGGTACCCACCGAAAGGGGGTAATCGCATTGGTACATTTGTCCTAGCTGCGGGGACATGCAGCCGCCCTCTACCGGCCCACCGCAAACGGCACCTTCATGAGCGGATCTTGATGAAGGGCGGCTTCAGCCCGGCGTTGAGGAATTAGGCCAACTCGTACCTCCGCAGGACGCCCTGGACCTGACATGCCGCGTTTACAGGTGCATGCTTCCGCGAAATCTCCCGGGCACCCGGCCTGTCGCCGTGATGACGGGTGAGTCCAGCAGGGCCGCCGGTGGTCCGCCGGCCATGCCAGCTCAGGGATGTGGGCCGAAGGCCACTCAACCCGCGTTGGGCGCTGGAATTGAGACCGGTCTCATTGGAGAGCCGGCATCACTTCTTGGGCGATCAGTTCCAGCGCTTCGCGGTCGTCAAGGAGCAGGGTCTGGAAGCAGAACTCCTGCACCCCAGCCTTAATGAAGGGCCGCAGCTGGGCCACCGCCTCCTGGGGCGTGCCGACCAGGCGCCTCTCGCGCAGCTCGGTCAACACTTCATCAGGCGACTTGTCAGGCCAGCCGCGCACCTTGCCCATGGCGACTGCTCGCTCGCGCAGCTCCGCGTCGTTGCGCCCGAGCAGATAGCCCAGCATCAGCGAGCGCCTGATCTCGCTCGGCTCCCGGCCGAGCTGCCGGCAGTGATCGTCCAGCAGCGCTGACTTCGCCCGGTAGCCCTCGACGTTGAACTCCATGAAGTTCCACTCCGAGGCGAACCGAGCCGCCAGCGGAATGGTCCGCTTCGGACCGCCACCGCCGATCAGGATGGGCAGAGGATGATCGGCCAGCGTCTGCTGGATCCGGTCCAAGCCTCGCTCCAGGTTGTCGAAGCGCTCCCTCTGACTGGGGAACGGGATCCCGAAGGCCTCGTGCTCAGCCTGGTACCAGCCGGTACCCACTCCGAGCAGGACCCGACCTCCGCTCAGCTCGTCGACCGCCCGAGCCGTCCGGGCCAGGATCGCCGGGTGATAGAACGTCAGCGGGCTGACCATGGGCGCGAGCTTCAGCCGCTCGCTCCATTCAGCGGCCAGAGCCAGCGCCGGCCAGGCGGACAACGATCGCGTCGGCTGACCCATCACCGAAAAGCAGTGGTCGCTCGTCCGCAAGCTGGCGAAGCCCAGGCGCTCGGCATCGCGCACAATTTGCCGCCAGCGCGGCCAGTCCAAGCCCTCCTGGGCCTCGATCATCAATCCCACTTCAGCCACGCTGCAACACCTCCCGCAATTGGGCCAACGGCAACCAGTTCAGCATCCGCTCACTGGGAATGCCCGCGCGCCGAGCGCTCCAGAGCCCAAGCTCCGGGTAGACCAGTTCGTCAGGATGGTGCGCGTCTGAGTCGAAGCTGAAGTCGCAGCCCAGGCCCAGCGCCAGCTTGGCGTGCTCCACCGAGAGATCCATCCGAGCTGGATCGCAGTCGATCTCCATCACCACGCCACGCTGCGCGGCCAGCTTGAAAACCGCGGCAAAGTCGTACTGCGCTCCCGGCCGCGATCCCGGTCGGCGTCCTGTCGGATGCCCCAGCACATTCACGTGGGGGTGGCTCACCGCCCTCAGCATTCGCTGAGTCATGGCCGCCGGTTCCTGGCGCAGCTTGATGTGCGGGGACACTATCACGATGTCCAGCGCGGCCAGCGCTTCGTCGGGCAGGTCTAGGGAGCCGTCCTCCAAGATGTCCACCTCGCAGCCCTGCAGCACAGTCAGGCCATCCAACTCGGGGTTCACGTCGTCGATCAGGCGGCGCTGCTGAATGAGACGCTGGGGATCGAGACCGTGAACGATGGTCAGACGCGGCGAGTGATCGGTGACCGCCAGGTACTCATAGCCGCGCTTGGCCGCGGCCAGCGCCATGTCGATGAGGGTGGCTTTGCCGTCCGACCAGTCGCTATGGGTGTGGAGATCCCCGCGATAGCCTGCCAGGTCGAGGCCCGACGCGGGCTCGTCTGAGTCCTGCTCGCGCAACCGGGTCAGGTAGGGACTGGTGCCATGATCGACCAGTTCGGCGAGAGTGCGGGCGATGCCAGCGCCCACCGCCGGGATCGAATCCAGCCGGTTCTGCTTGCGCAGCGAATCCAGATCCGGCCGCTCATTCAGCAGCGCCGCCGCCGCCTTGCTGAAGGCACGAGCGCGGTAATGGTCCTCTCGTTCGCGGAGCAGGTAGGCGATCTCAGCGAGCTGCGAAGCTGCCTCCTCAGCGCGCATCGCCCGGACCCCTCACTGCCGGGGACAGGCCAGCCCGCAGGCCGGCCCGACTATTGATCCCGGCTGGAGCGCGCCGCCCTGAGCGCGCGGCTGAAGAACTCTCCTGCGGCGGCGGTGGCGGCTGCCTGCACTCCCCGAACCACCATCTTCTCGGTCCTGGAAGGCTCCTGCTTCTTGCCGACCTGGTTGTCGTTGACGTATAGGCGCATCGGCGGAACCTTGCGGCCGACGGTCTCGGCCAACGTCTGACGCGCGTGCGCCACATCCTTTACCAGACCCGGAGGCAGCAGCCGTGTCACGCGCTCGCGCTTGGAGAGCGGGCGGCTGTAGCGGTAGATGATCAGCGCGCCGACCGCTGCCACGCCGATGGCAGCGCTCGCGATGGCCGCGATGAGCAGTGCTTGGCGGGCCCGGTTGACCTGCTTCTGACCGCGCTGGCGCAGCTCGATGATCCGGGACTCGATCGCCTCCCGGGTGGCGCCTATCTCACGTTCGATCTGATCTGTCGCAGCACCCACTCTCTGGTCTCCTTAAGGTTGGCAACTGAACGCAACTCGGCCGGCTTCGGAATCACCAGGCGGGACTTTCCAACCAGGGCCAGGATCGCTCCCACCACGAGGTAGACGGCGCAGACTATGAGCCCCGCCAGAGCTGTGTTCACCAGCCAGGCCGCCAGGAAGGCTATCCCGACAAGCAGGCCGAAGAGCACCAGCAAGCCGCCGCCCACGAGCAGGCCGACTGCCACACCGTCGCGGGCGGCAAGCTCCTTTCCCTCCATCTTGGCCAGCGCGATCTCCTGCTGGATGAGCCGCTGAGCGTCCCGCACCACGTCCTGGGCGAGATCGGTCGATCGGTCCTCTGTCACGTTCGCCATCAGGGGAAGTGTACGAACTGAGCGCTGCTCCGCGAGCCCTGGATTCCGAGTTCGCCGCAAACCGATTGCCGGGCGGCATGCATAACCGATCGTTTATTTGCCGCCACATCGGATAAACTAACCTTTATGTATGGTCCGGAGGCGCGCACCTTGCCAGCTCACTTCCAGTCGCTGGCGCATGCAGTGCGACTCAAGATCCTTGAGCGGTTGGTGGAGACGGGTGAGCAGACCGTCAACGACCTGGCCCGGCATCTCGGCATGAGCCAACCTCGGGTGTCCTGGCACCTGGGCATGCTGCGGCGCGGAGGCGCTGTGCGCCAGCGGCGGGAGGGCCGGCTCGTCTACTGCTCGGTCGATTTAGAGGCGATCCGTCGCCAGCAGCTCCTTTTCTGGGAGCTGCTCAACCAGAAGAAACGCATAGGAGTCAACGTATGAGCAGTGCTAAGGGCAAGGTGAGAGTCGCCATCGTGGGGGTGGGCAACTGTGCCTCCTCCCTCGTGCAGGGCGTCCAGTACTACAAAAACGCGGCCCGCGACGAGTTCGTCCCCGGCCTGATGCACGTCGATCTGGGCGGCTACCACATCAGCGACATCGAGTTCGTGGCCGCCTTCGACGTCGACAAGACAAAGGTGGGCAAGGACCTCTCAGAAGCCATCTGGGCCGGCGCCAACAACACCATCAAGTTCTCCGAGGTGCCGCATCTGGGCGTGAAGGTCCACCGCGGCATGACCCACGACGGCATCGGCAAGTACCTGGCAGACGTCATCGAGAAGGCCCCCGGGGAGACCGACGACGTGGTGGGCATCTTGAAGAAGAGCGGCGCCGACGTGGTCATCAACTACCTGCCGGTCGGCTCGGAAGAGGCGACCAAGTGGTACGTAGAGCAGGCGCTGGCCGCCGGCTGCGCGTTCGTCAACTGCATCCCTGTCTTCATCGCCCGCGAGCACTACTGGCAGGGCCGCTTCGAAAGAGCCGGTCTGCCCATCATCGGCGACGACATCAAGTCACAGGTGGGCGCCACCATCGTGCACCGCACCCTGGCCCGTCTCTATCGGGAGCGCGGCGTCCGATTGGAGCAGACCTATCAGCTGAACTTCGGCGGCAACACCGACTTCCTCAACATGCTGGAGCGCGAGCGGCTGATGTCGAAGAAGATCTCCAAGACGCGCTCGGTCACCTCCCAGCTGGACTACGACATGGGCGCCGACAACGTCCATATCGGCCCCAGCGACTACGTGCCCTGGCTGCAGGACCGCAAGTGGGCGCAGATCCGCCTCGAAGGCCGGGGCTTCGGCGACGTACCCCTGAACGTGGAGCTCAAGCTCGAGGTACACGACTCGCCCAACTCGGCGGGCATTGTCATCGACGCAGTCCGCTGCTGCAAGCTGGCGCTCGACCACCAGCTCTCGGGCTCGCTGGAAGGCCCCAGCGCCTACTTCATGAAGTCGCCGCCACACCAGTACAGCGACAACGACGCCCGGCGCCTGACCGAGGAGTTCATAGCCGCCCACAGCCGCCAGGAAGCGGCGCCACCAGCCGAAACGGCCAAAGTCTAGCGGCCGTTACAGTCCACTAATCTCCTTAGGTTCTGAAGCTCTTAAGTACTGGCTACTTGGTGGGGGCCCGGGTCGTTCGGGCCCTCCCCAGCACCGTTCGTTACACCGCGGGCGAAGCCGGCGCGGAGGCCTGGTGGCTGGCCGACCGCGGCCGCCGAGCAGGCGTTCTGGCCAACTACGCGGCCGTCCTCGGCCTGCCAGTGGAGGATCGGCGGGTGGCCCGTGTCGCCGCCCAAGCCTTCCGGAGCTACGGTCGCACCGTGACCGACTTCATGCTCATGGGCGCGCTTTCGCCCAGCGAGCTGCAGGGCCGGCTCACCGTGAGTGGCGCCGAGCATGCCCACGCGGCGGCCAGCCAGGGCAGGGGCGGCATCATCGCGTTGCCCCACATGGGCTCCTGGGACTTTGCCTCGGCACTGGCCTCCAGCCTGGGCTACAGGATCACGGGCGTGACCGAGCCCTTTCCGGGGTCCTTGGATGAGGCCGTCCGGCAAACGCGGGCCAAACACGGCATGGACGTCGTGATGGCGGGCCGGGCAGCGGTGGGAGGCATCGCCCGGGCGCTCCAGGCCAATCAGATGGTGGGCCTCATCTGCGATCTACCGCCCGAGCGAGGCGGGGTCGAGGTCTGCTTCTTTGGTCGGAAAGCCGTGGTGCCGGCAGGTCCGGCGGCGATCGCGCTCAAGTACGGGTCGCCGCTGATTCCGGGGTTCTCCAGGCGCACGGGTCCGGGCCACTACCATGTTCACCTCGACCCGCCGCTGATGCCGCCGCCGAACCACCGTGGCGATAGCGAGGCGATCAAGAGCCTCATGCAGGCGGTGGTCGCCCGCTTCGAGGTCTTCATAGCGGCCCACCCCGATCAGTGGTACGCGTTCAAGCCAGTGCTCCATTGACACGACAGTGATCCAGTACCGCGCCTTTCTGACACTGCAGTGGGTGATGGAGCGGCTGCCGCGAGGGCTCGCCTACGCGCTGGCCATAGTGGTCGCCCGCTTGGCCTTCGTCTTTGCCCGGGGAGCTCGCTCGGCTCTGGCTGACAATCTGCGGGCGGCCCGACCCGAAGCCACCGCGGCGGAGATTCGGACCTTGACCTATCGCAACTTCCGCTATCACTCCAAGGCGTACGCCGACTTGATGCGGCTGCCGACCGCCTCGGTGGAGGACCTGCGGCCATTGATGGACACCCAGGGGTTGGAACACCTGGAGGCGGCGCTGGCCAGGCGTCGCGGCGTACTGGTCGTCTCGGCGCACATGGGTTCCTGGGAGGTGGCCGCCGCGATCTGGTCGGCCACCATCGCGCCCGTCTCGCTCTTCGCCGAGGTGCTGGAGCCGAAGGAGATGTACGCCTGGTACCGGCAGACAAGGGCGCGGCTGGGTATCTCGGTGCTTCCTCTCAATCAAGCCGGCCTGCGCCAGGTCCTCAGGGCTCTCAACAACAACGAGATGGTGGTGACGGCCGTCGACCGAGATTTCACCGGGACAGGCGTGGAGACCACCATGTTCGGCAGGCCTGTGCGAATTCCTCACGGGCCGGCGGCCATCGCCGTGCGTAGGGGAACGCCGCTGCTGCCCGTCTGCGTCCTCCGCCAGCGGGATGATCGCTACCTGGCGATTGGCTGGCCGCCCATTTTTGCCAAGGACAGCGGCGACGCCGAAGCCGACGTTCGCTGGGTGGTCGAGCGGCTGGTGGCGCACCTGGAGGAGATCATCCGCGCCCACCCGGAGCAGTGGCACATGCCGCACCGACTCTGGCCCGCACAGGCTCAGGCGCGAAGCGGGACACTAGAACTGTGAAGGTCGGCCTCGTCTCCCCCTACGACTACACCCATCCGGGTGGCGTGGGCAATCACATCCGGCACCTGTCGCACTGGTTACGCCAGTTGGGGCACGAGGTTCGGGTCTTCGCTCCCTCCGGCCGCAAAGACGCCGAACGAGAGATCCCCGACTTCTACCGCATCGGCCGGGCGATCTCGCTGCCCATGAACAACTCCGTCGCCCGCATCTCCCTCAGCTTCCACCTCGCCCGGCGGGTGAACGACATCCTGGCGCGGGAGCGCTTCGACGTGCTGCATTTCCACGAGCCGCTCATGCCCGCGCTGCCGCTGACGTTGCTCCGCATGTCGAAGGCGCCGCACGTGGGCACCTTTCATGCCTTCGCTAAATCGAACCTTGGCTACTACTACGGCCGGCCGATCCTGAGCAGCTACGTGCGCCACCTCCACCAATCGATAGCCGTCAGCGAGCCGGCTCGGGACTTCATCAGTCACTATTTCGCCCAGGTCCGGCCCCACGTGGTGCCGAACGGAGTCGATGTCGAGTACTTCCGGCCCGGCCAGGCGCCGATCAGACACCTGCGCGACGACCGCATAAACGTGCTCTTCGTGGGCCGGCTGGAGAAACGCAAAGGGTTGCGCGATCTGCTCCGCGGCTTCATGTACCTGCGCAGCCGGGTGGAGAAATCGCGTCTCATCATCGTCGGTGAGGGGCCGCTGCGCAAGGACGTGGAGAGCTTCATCTCCCAGCAGCGCCTGCCTGACGTCGTGCTCGCAGGGGCCGTACCCGATACAGTGCTCCCGCGCTATCACTCCAGCGCTGACATCTTCTGCGCCCCGGCGACCGGCCGCGAGAGCTTTGGCATAGTGCTGCTCGAGGCCATGGCGGCCGCGCTGCCCATCGTCGCCACCGAGATCCCTGGCTACCTCTCCGTCCTCCAACCTGGGGTGGACAGCCTGACTGTGCGGCCCAAGAGCCCGATCGAACTCGGAGTCGCGCTCACAGTGCTGGCCAGAGACATCGATCTTCGCCGCCGCATGGGGCAAGCGGGGCTAGTAAAGTCGCACAGATATGCGTGGCCAGTCGTCACCGGCCGCGTCATCCAGGTTTATGAGCAGGCCAGAGCTGCCAGGGCAGAGCGGCCGCAAGACCGAGAACAACCAGAGGAGTTGATGCCGGGTGTTCACTACCCGCTTCCAAACCTGGGTTAGGCGCAAAGCGCAGGGAGCCGCTCGGCTCCTGGCGGCGCTCCCGCTGACTCCCAACATGGTCACTGTCGGCGGCATGCTGGCGACATTCGTTGCGGCGGTTCTGGCCGCCGTCGGCCATCTCCGTTGGGCTGGCGTGGTGCTGGCCTTTGCCGGCACGTTCGACGTTGTCGACGGTGCGCTGGCCCGGGCGACCAACCGAAGCTACCCCTACGGCGCCTTCCTCGACTCGACCACCGACCGCGGCTCGGAAGGAGCCATCTACGCCGGTGTGGCGGCGTTCTTCCTCTGGCGGCCGGGGCCGTTCACGCGCTGGGAGGTGCTGGCCTGCCTTTTCGCGCTGGCCGGATCGTTCCTCGTGAGCTACGTGCGCGCCCGCGCCCAGAGCCTGGGCTTCAGGTGCGACAGCGGGCTGTTCGCGCGGCCGGAGCGCGTCGTGCTGACGGTGGTGGCGCTCATCGTCGGAGTGCCAGACCTCCTGGGCCTGGTCATCGCTGTCCTGGCGGTGCTGACCAATCTCACAGCACTCCAGCGCATCTTTGAGGTCTACCAGCAGGCGAGGGCGGAGCGCAGAAGCGCAGCGGCTTCCCCGGCTCGACCGCCGGCGGGCGCCCCCAAGCGGCCCGTACGCTGACCGGCAGGCTCTTAGCCGCCGGACCCGGGCGGGCCGGGAGCTGTGGGCCGACCCGCGCCGCTTGGCGGGGTGGTCAACTGCTAACTGGTCTCCTGCACCAGATCCTGCTGCTGCGCGGACGAACTGCAAACATCGCCGCCTGATCGGGGGCGGCCTGGGAGCGAGCCGCCGGAGGGCTTGCCCCCCGAGATCAGGCGGGTGGTCCGGAATCCAGGGTCACGCTCTGGCTGTGGCTGCCCTGCCGGTCAGTCCAGTCGACCCGGACCTGCTGACCTGGCTTGTGGCCATGGAGGGCTTGGCCGAGCGCGTCGACGGAGTTGACGGCCGTGCCGTCGATGGCGGTGATGACGGCGTCGGGACCGAGGCGCGCCTTGGCCGCCGCCGAACCCGGCACCACGTCGGTGACCAGCACCCCTGAGCTGACTCCCAGCCGGGCCGACGAGGAGGCATCCAGGTTCTGAACGAACACTCCCAGGTAGCCAGGAACTCCGATGATCACGGTGCTGCTGGCATTCCCGGACTCGATCTGATGGATGACCGAGACAGCTGTGTTAGTAGGGACGGCGTAGCCGTCCGTCGAGGCCTGCTGGCCGCGGCCCTGAACGCTGCCGGCCGTGATCATCCCCAGCACCTGCCCCGAGGCATTGACCAGAGGTCCCCCCGAATCGCCCGGGCTGATCGAGGCGTCGCTCTCGAGGAGCCCGCTCAGCTGCCGGTCCTGGCCGTTGTCGTCGGTTACGGTGATGGACTGGTTGAGCGCGGTGATGGCGCCCTGGGTGGCCGTTGGCGTTCCGCCCTGGCCGAGCGCATTGCCGATGGCAACCACCTGCTGGCCAACCGACACGGTGGAGGAATCCGCCAGGCCGACCGTCGACAGCCCGGATGCGCTCTGCAGCTTGAGCAGCGCCACGTCAGCGGTGGGATCCTCGCCCATCACCGTGGCTGTGTAGGTCCGCGATTGACTCGGGACCGTCACCCTGATGCTGGTCGCGCCCTGGATAACGTGGTTGTTGGTCAACACCTCCCCAGAGGACGTCACCAGCATGCCGGTGCCCGCTGCGGCGCCTGACCGGCCGCCGGCCGAGGTCAGAACCGTGTTGATGTCAACCACGGCTGGGTCAACCTTGGCCGCCACCGCCTGGGGGTTGAGCACCTGACTCGTGGAGCCACCACCGGCGGAGCCCTGGCTGCCTGAACCTGCCGGGCCCCGGCCGGCGGTACCAGGGCCGATGGGCCGGGGCAGCTGGGGCTGGATGTGCACACCGCTGGCGGAGCCGGCAGTCAGGCCGGGGAGGACGCCTCCAGACAGGCCGATCCCGGCCACCACCCCCGCAGCAAGGAACGCCAGGCCGTAGATGCCCGCCACGAGCGCGGCCCACTTTCGACGGGTCCGCCTTTGGGTGGGTGCGTTGGCGGCGACAGGTTGGTAGGGCGGCCAGGTGCTGCCCTCGCCGTCCGGCCTCCAGTCGCCGCCACCCGAACCAGGCGGTGGTACCCAGGCGCCTCCTGAACTCATGCCTCAACCATGCGGGCGCTGTCTGAGGAGAGGCTGAGAAGACGCTTAGGAATGGTTAAGAAAAGAGGAGCCGAGATCGGCGGTCGGCGGGACGACGATACGAATCGAGCAGCCACCAGCTGGCCTCTTCCCGTACCTACCCGCCCGGGCTGCCTCCCGCGTGGCACCGGCTGAGGCGCTCCGGTTCGAATAGCTCCAGTCGAGGAGCCGGTTCCGCCTGGTGGAGATCTCGTCGCCCCGACCCTAACGGCGCTCCCGGCGCAGCGCACCCCGGCCCTCGCGCCAGGACTCAAACACCAGGTGATCCGCTGGCTCCCCCAGTCGAGTCACCACCACCTCTGCGAGCCGGCAGCGGAAGAGGTGGAAACTGCCGGGCGGAACCTGCTCCTGCGCCGACATGGCGCGCCTCACCTCCTCTGGACGAGTGATCTCCTCTGCCAGCCCGGCCAGCTTCGCGTCGCCGGTCCAGTTCGGCGGGTCGGTCGAGCTCGTGTGCAGCTCGAAGCGCCCGTCTCGCTGCAGATCCCGCGCCCGCAGAGCGCCGCCCATCACTCCAAACCACAGCTCACCCTGGCCGAACCAGACCTCCTGACCGCTGAGACGAGGCGAGCCGTTGCTGCGCAGCGTGGCCAGCACATGGTGCTTGCGAACGCGGAACAGGTCGCCGGCGGCGGCGGCGAGGGCAGGCTCCGCCGACTCGAGTTCGCGCCAGCTGAGCACTTGAGCGACCAAGGATACTTGCTGGGCGCTGTCGCAAATCAAGCAGGCGCCCGAGCTTGAGGCTGGGCGTTCTATGTGTGCCGAGTCACTGAGCCGGGCTCATGCGCATTCACATATCGCGCTGGTAAGATACGTGCATGGGAAGTGACGTCGCGGAGGTGGCCGGCCTGGCCCGCGTGCTTGCCCATGAGGTTTGTATCCGCCTCCTCGACAGCCTCACTCAGGGCGAAGCGACTGTGAGCGAGCTGACCAGCCGCTTGGAGCTGGAGCAGCCCAGGGTTTCGAGCCATCTGGCCCTGCTCCGGGAAGCGGGTCTCGTCACGGCGACAGAGAATGGACGCCAGCGCGTCTACAGCCTGGCCACGCCTTCGGTGCCGCTCTCACTCTCCACCCTGCGCAGCCTGGCTCGGGATGTTCGACCGGGCAGCCTCAACGCCGAGGTTCCGGTGACCGAGGATGCCCCCATCAAGCAGGCTCGGACCTGCTACGACCATCTCGCCGGGCGCGCCGGCGTCCAGCTGCTCGACAGTTTGCTCGAGCGCGGCTGGCTGGAGGCTCGGGGGGAGCGGGCCTTCGAGCTGAGCCAGGCCGGCGAGGACGCCCTGCTGTCTCAAGGTGTCGATGTCGGCTCCGCCCGCCGAGCCCGCCGCAGCTTCGCCGTCGGCTGTCAGGACTGGACTGAACGCCGGCTGCATCTGGGCGGCGCACTCGGCGCCGCGCTGCTCGTCAGGTTGGTGGAAACCGGTCGGGCGAAGCTGCTAGCCGGCAGCCGGGTGGTCCAGCTGAGCGATGCGGGGGTGGCGCTCTGACAGGTCTGGTCGACGTCTTCCGCAACCGCCGGCTGGTCACGTTGATGCTCGGCCACTTCACTGTCGACAGCTATGTGGGTGTGCTGCCGGTGCTCTATCCCCTGCTGATCGGCCGCTTCCATCTGGATCTTGCCACCGTCGGCCTGGTTACGCTCGCCTACAGCGGCTTCGCCTCCATCTCCCAGCCTCTTTTTGGAATCCTGGCCGACCGTCACGGCACCCGATTCACTGGCGTGGCCTTGGCTTGGACAGCTCTGTCCTTCGCCTCGATCGGCTTCGCGCCCAACTTTGCAGTGCTGGTCGCCATTGCAGCTGCTTCAGGGCTCGGCTCCGGCGCCTTTCACCCGCTGGGCGCCCTGACGGTGCGCGAGTCGCTCCTGGACCAGGACCGCGGCCGCAACCTGGCAATGTCCATCTACGTCACGGGTGGCACCGCGGGCGTAGCAGTGGGGCCGTTGATAGGGGTTCTGCTCTTCGGTCTGCTGGGCGTGCACGGCACTGCCCTACTGGTGCTGCCCGGCGTTCTCGCTGGTGGCTTCCTGCTTCTGCAGATGGGCCGGTTTGCACCCCGGGCGGCGGCGCCGAAGAGCACTTCGAGTGCGGTCGGGCTCAGCCACGCCACTCCGCTGCTGCCTCTTATCGCGGTCGTAGCCGTGATGGCGTCGCGCAGCTGGACCACCATCACGCTGCAGGCATTCACGCCCACCTGGTACCACCAGCTTGGCTACCAACCTTGGTTTTACGGACCGCTCGCCACCACTCTGATACTTGCCAGCTGCGTGGGCAGCGTTGGCTGCGGCAGCCTGGCCGACCGCTTCGGCCGGCGCGCAGTGATCATCGCCACGCTCCTGCTCAGCGTGCCGGCGGTCTGGCTCTATGTCGCGTTCCCGGGGCCGCAGGGCTTCTTCACAGCCATCCTGATCGGGCTCTCGGCGGCTTCGACAGCCCCCCTCACCCTCATCTTGGCTCAGGAGCTGATGGGCGCCCGGGCTGGATTCGCGTCCGGGCTGGTGATGGGCCTGGGCTTTGTGACGGGAGCCATTGGCGTACCTGTGACGGGGCTGGTCGCCAACCACTTCGGACTGCAGATGGCGTTGGGCCTTCAGGTGGTTGTGGTTGCACTCACCATCCCCGTGGCCTTCCTGCTGCCCAGCGAAACCTCGCTGCGGCGATTGCGAGAAGAGCGTGTGACACCGCCGGCTGTCGCCCTCGCCGCGGGCCGCTAGCTGCCTCTCGGACGCTCGAGCGCGGGATGTGGAGATGGGTTGACAGCTGCTGTCCCGTCTGCGTTTGGTGGCCACGGCCCGCTCGTCCTGCGAGTGGACGAGGCAGAGCGGCCGGCCCTCGTGAGGTGGGCGGTCATTTCGTCCGAGCCCACTCCGGAATGGGCGGGAACAACCATCAGCTTCGGGCTGACGCCGCGATCAGCTGGTGGGTGCGATCTGTCATTCCGGCACAAGGGGCTAACGCCACGCCTTGAGTGCTACAACGACTGCAAGAACGGGTGGGATCACTTCGTCCCCAGCCTGCGAGACTATGTCGAGACCGGCGAAGGCAATCTCTTTGGGTCTGCTGCAGACCTCGATCGTCGTGAGGCCCGGCGACTGCGGCGCCAGGCAGCGGCGGCCGAGTGAGCATCCGGCCGGGAAGGGGGGCATCGCTGCCCCCTGCCCTGTCGTCATGATCAAGCCGCGCTGCGATCCTGGACACAGTGAGCCCCGTTCGCCCCTCCTCGGCCGCTAAGGAGGAGTCGGGCGCGGCCACAAATGCAGTTCTTCGCGCACTCGCCGATCCGCAACGTCGCCAGATTCTTAGCCTCGTTCGAGGCGGCGAGCTCTCAGCCGGCCAGATCGCCGCGCATTTCGACGTCACCCAGCAGGGTGTCAGTCACCATCTCCAGGTGCTCCAGCGCGCCGGTCTGCTGCAGGAGCGCCGGGCAGGTACCCGCCGGCTGTATGCGCTGGATCCCGAGGCGCTCGATCCGGTTCGCACTGTGCTCGCGGACCTCTGGCCGGACGCACTGGAACGACTCAAGCGTGTCGTGGAGCAGGGCCGGAGCAAGAAGGAAAGTGCAAGACTCCATGAAGCAGAATGAATGGCGGCTGACCGCATGAACCAGCCTGAGATACTGACCGCCACGATCAGAATCGCAGCAGCGCCGGCGGAGGTGTTTCAGTACCTCGTCGAACCCTCTCTCCTCGTTCAGTGGATGGGCACCTGGGCGGATCTGAAGGCTCAGCCAGGCGGCGTCTTTGCCGTCGACTTCGACAAAGCGCACGTGCGGGGCAAATACGTTTCCGTGGAGCCGCCGGACCGAGTCGTCTCCACCTGGGGCGTCCCAGGCGATGCCACGCTCCCGGCGGGCTCCTCAACAGTTGAGATTCTCCTCCGGGCCGACGGCGATGAGACAGTCGTCGAACTGATCCACCACGACCTCCCGCCCGAACGACTGCCAGATCACAAAGCGGGCTGGGCTTCGCTCCTCGAGGCTCTGCGGCTGACGGCAGATTCCTAGCGGGGTCGACCTCGGGCGACCGGGCCCTGTCGGGCTCCGACTGCAGGAGATCGCTTCCTCGACGAGGCCCGGCGCGGGACCCGGTTGCCACGAGCCGCCTTTAGGGTCCACTACCCTTAGCCCAGTGCAGCCGGGTCCTTTCAGCGAAATCGCCGGGCATGAACGAGCCCGGGATCTGCTGGGGCAGCAGCTGGAGACCGGCCGGCTTTCGCATGCCTACCTGTTCACCGGCGAGCCGCAGCTGGGCAAGACTGCTGTCGCGCGGGCGCTCGCGCGAACGCTGCTGCCAGAAGCGCCGCTGGCGCGCCATCCCGACTACTGGGAGGACGACCGTCGCGACAACCTGAAGCTGGATGAGATCCGGCTGCTGCCGGACAAGCAGCCCGAGTTTCACCAGCAGTCGCTCCAAGCCTTTCTCTCCCTGAAGCCTGCTGTGGGCCGCCTGCGCGTGGCGGTGATCAGCAATGTGGGCCGCTTGGCCGATCCGGTGCAGGGCATTCTTCTCAAGACGCTGGAGGAGCCGCACCCCAACCGGCTCATCATCCTGACCACGCCCAGCCTGTCGCCTTTCGTGGTGCTGCCCACGGTTGCCTCGCGCTGCCAGCGGGTTGCCTTTCACCCCGTCCCCCTGACGCGGGTCAGCGAACTGCTGCGCGGACGTGGGGTCGAGGCTGAGCGCGCGGAGGAGCTCGCAGCTCTCTCCCGCGGCCGGCCGGGGTGGGCTTTGAACGCAGCTCAGGATCCTGACCTCCTGCAGCGCAACCGGCATTGGGTTGAGCGCCTGGCGGAGCTTTTTGGCGCTCCCGCCGATGCCGCGCTCCACCTGGCTCAGGAGCTGGATGCTGCCAACTTCGCCTGGCGGGCGTCCGACCGGACGCGCGAGGAGCCGGCGGTTTTCGCTCTCAGCGGCTGGCAGCTGGACCTGCGCCGGCGGATGCTCTCCGAGCCCGACGCCCGGCAGGCCGGCTGGGCGCGGCTGCTGGAGCTCTCCTACGACACCCTTGGCTACCTGGAGCAGAACGTCAGCCCCCGTTTGGCGCTGGAGTGCTTCCTGCTGGAAGCTCGTCGCTTGGAAGCTGCGTAGTGCCACTCGTGGGTGGCAGATACTTGAAGGCCGCCCTGCGCGGCTTCGCCCCTTACACGCCCGGTCTGCAGCCGGCCGACGAAGAGGGCTGGGTCAAGCTCAACACCAACGAGTCGCCCTGGCCGCCTTCACCGCGTGTCATCCAGGCTCTGCACAGCGCAGTGGGGGAGAACCTCCGCCTCTATCCCGACCCCCTGAGCCGCAGCGCGAGGTCGGCCATCGCCCGGCACCACGGCGTGGGTGAGGACCAGGTTGCCCTGGGCAACGGCGCTGATGAGCTGATCGAGCTCTGCTTCCGCGCCTTCACCGGCAACGGTGACGCGGTGGCGCTGCTGCGTCCCACGTATCCGGTCTATGAACCTGTGGCGGCAGTGCACGAGTGCCGGGTTTCGCGGCATCCGTACAGGGCTGACCACACTCTCCCCGAGAGCTTCGCGGCGGATGAGGCGCCGCTCAAGTTTTTGGCCAATCCCAACTCGCCGACAGGCACCTGGCTCGACCGCGAGGCTGTGTTGGAAGTCGTCCAGAGGTCCAGCGGCGTGGTGGCGCTGGATGAGGCGTATGTCGACTTCGCACCGGAAGCGCGCACCGATCTCATCCGGGAAGGGCACGAGAACCTGCTGACCATCCGCACCTTTTCCAAGTCGTACGCGCTGGCCGGGATGCGGCTCGGCTACGCGCTGGGCACACCCGAGCTCGTCGCCGCGCTGGACCTGGTCAAGGACTCGTACAACGTGAACCGACTGGGAGCTGTGGCTGCGGTTGCAGCGATCGAAGACGGTGAGCACCACGACGCCCTGGTCGAGTTCGTGCTGCAGCAGCGGGAAGCGTTGACAGCTGGTCTGCGAGCGAGAGGCTTCGAGGTGCTGCCATCGGCGGCCAACTTCGTCTTCTGCCGGCCGCCGGCTTCGCACCGGGCAGCTGCTGTGGCCGCTGCGCTGTCCGAGCGACAGGTCCTGGTCCGGCATTACCAGCAGGAGCCGGTGAGCGGCTGGTTGCGCATCACAGTCGGCACTCGGGAGCAGCATGAGGCGCTGCTCAGGGCACTGGAGGAGATCATTCGATGACGCTCAACCCCACCCGCGATGACGCCTGGGCGCTGGTCCAGGAGAGCACCAAGAGCGAGACGCTCCGCCGCCACATGCTGAGCGTGGAGGCGGCCATGCGCGCCTACGCCGAGCGCTTTGGTGAGGACCCCGAGCGCTGGGGAGTGCTGGGCCTGATCCACGATTGGGACTATGAGTCGGGCCCCACGCCCGAGCAGCACCCGAGCCGAGGCATCGAGCAGCTCCGCGAGAAAGGCTGGCCGGAGGCTCTCCTGCAGGACATCGCCTCTCACGCCGAGTATCTCGACGTGGCCCGCGACACGCCGGCGCGCAAGGCGCTCTACGCGGTCGACGAGATGTGCGGCTTCATCATCGCCTGCGCCCTCGTGAAGCCCGACCGCTCACTCTCGGCGGTCGAACCTCGCTCGGTGCGCAAGAAGATGAAGGACAAGGCGTTTGCCCGCGGGGTTCACAGGGAGCAGCTGCTGGCGGGCGCGGAAAGCCTGGGCGTGGACTTCGACCAGCACATCGAGTTCGTTCGGGACGCGCTGGTGCCCATCGCTGAGCAGCTGGACTTGCAGGGGTGAGCGAGCGTCAGCGGGTGCTGGTGACGCACCGGGTGCTCGACCCGGCGCCGGCACTGCTGGCGGACGCCCTCGAAGCGGTGGAGTACGAGGGCGATCCCTCGGCCAAGTCGATAGCGGCTGCCGCGGCGGGCTGCGCCGGGATCCTCAGCCAGTCCGTTGATCCGATCGATGAACAAGTACTGAGCACGCCGAATCTGCGTGCGGTGAGCAATGTGGCGGTCGGCTATGACAACATCGACGTCGAGGCGGCCATCCGGCATGGCGTGCTGGTGACGAACACGCCAGGCGTGCTTGATGAGACGACCGCCGACCTCGCGTTCGCTCTCCTGCTGGCCGCCGGCCGGCGGCTGGGCGAAGGCGAGCGCATGATCCGCGCCGGCCGCTGGGAAGGCTGGGCGATCGACCAGCTGCTGGGCCGCGACATCCATGGCGCGACGCTGGGCATAGTGGGGCTGGGCCGCATCGGCCAGGCGGTCGCTCGTCGGGCCCGCGGCTTCGACATGCGAATCATCTACGCTCAGCGCAGCCTGGCGGACGCGAGCGTGGAGCGGGAGCTGAACGCAGAGCGGCGCGAGCTCAGAAACCTTCTGCAGGAGGCTGACTTTGTGAGCCTCCACACGCCTCTGACGGAAGAGACCAGGCATCTGATCGGGGCGCCAGAGTTGGCCTCGATGAAGCCCAGCGCCGTGCTGGTGAACACCGCGCGCGGCCCCGTGGTGGACGAGGCGGCTCTGGCCCGAGCGCTGCGCGAGCGCCGGATCTTCGCCGCCGGCCTTGACGTGTTCGAGGCGGAGCCAAAGGTGCATCCCGACCTGCTGGGCCTCGACAACGTGGTGCTGCTGCCTCACGTGGGCAGCGGCTCGGTGGACACGCGCGCCAGGATGTGCGAGACGGCCGCCCGGAATCTGGTGGCTGCTCTGAGGGGTGAGCGGCCGGAGCACCTGGTCAACCCGGAAGCCTGGAAGGACCGCTGATCAAGCGGCTGCTGCTGGCGCTGGACCTGGACGGCACAGTCATCAGTGGCGACCTGAAGCTCGACCAGCGCGATGTCGACGCCATCGGCCGCGGCCAGGCGGCGGGCATGATAGTCGTCGCCTGCACCGGCCGGCCTTTCCCAGGTGCCGAGCCCTGGCTCCGAAGGCTGGATCTCCGCGGTCCCTGCGCCTGCTATCAGGGTGCGCAGGTGCGCTCCGCTTCGGGCGAGATGCTGTTCGACCAAGGAGTGCCCAGAGCGCTCAGCCTGGAGGTTATCCAATTCTGCCGGGAGCGGGATCTGCACGTCCAGGCCTATCGAGACGACCGGCTGCTTGTCGAGCGCGATCGGCCCGAGGCGCACCAGTACGCGAATCACGCCGGCATGGCGATCAATGTCGTCGCCGATCTGGGTGAAGCAATGGGCCCGACCACGCCGAAGCTGGTCATGGTCGCCAGCCCCCAGAGATGTGAGGAGCTCTTGCCGGAGGTCCGCCAGCGGTGGGCGGGCCGCTTGGAGGTAGCAACCTCGCTGCCCAGTTTCATGGAATTCACGCTGGCCGGTGCTGACAAGGCGCGCGCTTTGGAGTTCGTCTGCAGGTATTTCGGCATCTCGCAGAGCGAGTCAGTCGCGGTGGGTGACGGCCGCAATGACTGCTCGATGCTGGAGTGGGCGGCGTTGAGCTACGCGGTCCAGGGAGCGCCGGTCGAGGTCCTGGAGGCAGCCGGCGGACGAACTATCGGACCACCGGGCACGGGCGGAATCGCCCGGCTGATCCAGGGGTTGATGGCATAGGCATGGTGACTCTGCTCTTGGTTCACGCTCACCCCGACGACGAGGCGATAGCTACCGGCGGCGTGATGCTGCGTGCAAAGCAGCGGGGCCACCGCGTGGTCCTGATCACCGCCACCCGGGGCGAGATGGGCGAGATCTACAACATGGACGAGGCCAGCGTGCGCCCGCGCCTGGCCGAGGTGCGCACTGAGGAGCTGCGCCAAGCGTGTGAGCTCCTGGGCGTCGACCGGCAGGAGTTCTTGGGCTACCGGGACTCGGACATGGCAGGTCGGGCGGGCAATGACGATCCGGACTGCTTCCACCGCGCTCCGCTGCCGGAGGCGGCCGGGCGGGTGGCTGCCATCATGCGCGAGGAGCGGCCGGACGTGGTGGTTACTTACACGCCAGACGGCACCTACGGTCACCCGGACCACATGAAGGCGCACCAAGCAGCGGTGGCGGCTGTGGACATGCTGACCTCCGAAGGTCTGGCTCCCGCCAAGCTTTACTTCCACGCCATCCCGCACAGCGTGATGCTGCAGTTCGAAGAGCGGATGCGTGAAGCGGGCAGCCCGCCCGAGGAGGCGACGGTTCGCTTCCCCGGCATCCCGGACGATCAGGTCACCACAGTGGTCGACGTCCGCGACCTGGTCGCCCAGAAGCGGGCGGCCTTCGAGCGGCACCTGTCGCAGATCGACCCCAACTCGCCGCTGGCCACCATGCAGGGTCACATCCTGGAGGCCGCATTGGGCACCGAGTACTTCATCCGCGCCCGCGGCGAGAGCGGCGAGCAGCCGGAGCGGGATCTGTTCGCCGGGTTGGGTTAGTACACTTGTACTAGTGGAAGTCAAGCGGATCACGCCCCGTGGCTACTGTCACGGAGTGGTGGAGGCCTTCCGCATCGCCGAGCGGGTGCGCAAAGAGACGGAGGGGCCGATCCACATGCTGGGACAGCTCGTTCACAACACCCACGTCACTGAGGATCTGCAGCGAAACGGCATCAGGCTGGTCGATCCGCCCAACCGGCTGGCCGGCCTGGAGGAGATCGAGTCGGGCACTGTGATCTTCACTGCCCACGGCGTCTCACCGCAGGTGAAGCAGCGGGCGCTGGAGCGGGGCCTTAACACTGTGGACGCCACCTGTTCTGACGTCGTGCGAACACACGACCTCGTGACCCAGCTGGCCAATCAAGGTTATGACGTCGTTTACGTCGGCCGCCGAGGCCACCCCGAGCCGGAGGGCGTGGAGGGTGAGGCGCCGGGTAGGGTGCATCTCATTCAGGACGTCGCTGACGTGGATGCGCTCCAGATCGAGAATGAGCGGATCGCCGTCACTTGCCAGACCACACTCTCCGTCTGGGACACGGAAGCGTTGATCGGAGCGGTGAGGGATCGCTATCCACAGGTGGAGGTGCACAACGAGATCTGCCTCGCCACGCAGGAGCGGCAGGAAGCTGCCGTGGCGGCGGCGAGGGAAGTCGACTTGGTGATAGTGGTGGGCAGTCCGCGCTCCTCCAACTCAAACCGCCTGGCCGAAGTGGTCCGCAAGCTGGCGGGCAAGCCCGCCTACCTGATCGACGACCTGCCGGAGCTGGACTTGGGCTGGCTGAGCGGCAAGCGAGTGGTGGGAGTGACGAGCGGTGCCTCCACGCCCAGCCAGCTGACGCGCCGGGTGATCGCCTACCTGGAGTCATTGGAGCCAGGCCAAGAAGGCAACTGGGTTCCTCCACCGGCCGGATAATATCGGCGGCCGGCGCTGCCCGCCTGGTCATTCTCCGACCGGTGCTTCAGGATCCGCTGCCGGAGGGGCCTCTGAAGGGCCGACGCCTCACGCGGTGGACTGATCGGCGTCGACGGGGGCTACCGCCGGCGGTCGGTTGCCACGCGGCCGACGTGCCCTGGCAGGCACGGATGGCGGAATCGAGCTGCCGCTGACGTCGCCGGACTCGGAGCCTGCCGCGGCTGAACCTTCATTGCCTCCTGGAGGCGCCGACGTCTCGGGGCTACCGGTGGAAGCGCCGGCCGGCCGCCGGGGACCGCGAGGGCGGCGCTCCCGGGCGGCCGGTCCGTTGGCGGGCGCGATCGTCGCGTCCGGTGGCCCTGACGCTGGTGGCGATTGCGGCGAGGGGGTGTTCAGCGGGGCGAAGCGGTTCGGATCCAACTCGGTCGGTTCCTGGCTGAACGGTGTGGCGGCGGCGGGAAGAGACGCAGCCACAGCCCCCGTCGGCTCGGGCGTCGCAGCACGAGCTGCTGGTGAAGTGGTCGATGACGGTTCCAGCCTGCCGGCTGCCTGCTCGCGATCGATCGGTGCCGACGCAGCAGTCCCGACCCTCTCCGTCTGGGACGATTGTGCGCTGGCCATCCCCGCTGTTGCCGCGCCGGGCGTGGGCGCCTCCTCGTCGACGGCTTGCAGTGCAAGCACTTCCGGGCCGACCGGCTCGCGTCCTCCCCGCCCCCGGCCCCCACGCCGGCGCCGGCGCCGAGCCGGAGCCGTTCCCCCGTCGCCCTGCTCCTGGGCTGCTACGAGGGCGCCAATCGCCGCAGGCTCGGGCTCGGTGCGCTGCGAATTTTGGCCAGCGGCCGTACGGTCCTCGGTCGTGGCTTCTAGTGTGGGCAGGCTCTCTACGAAGGGCTCTGCCTCAGCCGACGGCTGAGCCGCCAGCACTTCGGCAGCCACCAGCGGCTGCTGGGACGGAGCGTCGCCGTTGCCAGCGCGCCGCCGGCGCCGGCGGCGGCCGGTCCGCGCGACTTCGGCTTCCGCCTCACCTGCCACAACCGGTGCTGGCTCCGTCACCATCACCGGCCGCCGTTCGAGCAATCGGACCACTTCACCGCTGGCCACCACCTCGCCCTGCTGGTTCTCCATCTCCACGGCAAAGCCACACAATCCCCAGGCGGGCTCCTCCACCGCCCGCTTTCGATTGAGCCGCCAACGGCAGCGGACCGTGTCGCCCGGCCTCAGCGGGCGCTCGAAGCGCCAGGTGGTGCCGACCAGGGCGACAGTCCGGGCCAGCGGCACGTCCATGCTGCCCAGGCCCATCGCCAGGGCAACCAGCAGCGCGCCGGGCACCACCTGGCCGCCGAAGTGAGAAGCTCGGGCGTGTTCGCGATCGACATGCAGCGGACCGAAGTCGCCGGAGAGACCCGCGTAAGCGCTGAGATCAGACTCCAGTACCGTGCGGCGGCGCGTGGTCCAGATAGTGCCGAGAGTCAGGTCTTCAAAGAAAAGCAGATCCAGGAGGTTTCTCCAAATGTGGACTCGTGGCCCGGCCGCCGAGTATAAGCAGCCCGCTCGGAGCTATAGGATCGTCAGCGTTTCCATGCCAGCGTCTTACTTCTGCCTGAACTGCGGCATCCCGCTCGAGCCTCAGACCCGCGAAGGTCGAGAGGTGGAGGGTTGCCAGCGCTGCGGCTTCGTGCTCTGGCACGACCCCAAGGTGGTGACAGTGGTGGTGGTCGAGAACGACAGGGGCGAGCTGGTTCTCGGTCGGCGTGGTATCGATCCCGGCTATGGCAGGTGGTGCCTGCCCGGTGGGTTCGTCAACGATGACGAGGATCCCGCCGAAGCCGCCGCGCGCGAATGCTGGGAGGAGGTCTGCGCCCACATCGACATCACTCGGCTGCTGAACGTCTATCACGTGGCCAAAGAGGACGCTCCCAGCCTGATCGGTATCGCCTACAGCGCCCGGCTCCGCGAGGGAGAGATTCCGCAGCCAGGCGAGGAGATGCTGGAGGTGGCTGCCTTCGCCACCGACGTACTACCTGAGCTCGCCTTCCCCAGCCATTTCCAAGCCGTGCGTGATTATCTGGCCGCGAGGGAAGAAGTAAAGCAGCGATGAACTGGTTCAAAACCTTTCTCTGGATGATCGTGCTCTCGGTGATCCTGGTCATCGCGGGCTCAGCGTTGGGCTATGCCACTGGCCTGGGCGCGGGGCTGGGGTTGGCGCTGGGGCTGGCCATCGCTCTCATCACCAACGGCATCGCTTACTTCAAGGGCGACCAGCTGGCGCTCCACGCCGCCCAGGCCCGCGAGGTGACGCCCTTCGACGCCCCCGACCTGCACCGCCTGGCCGACCGCCTGGCTCAGCAGTACGGAGTTCCCAAGCCCCGCGTCTACCTGAGCCCCGATCCCACGCCCAATGCGTTTGCCACCGGCCGCAACCCGCATCACGCCTCGATTTGCGTGAACCAGGGGTTGCTCCGGATTCTGGACGGAGAAGAGCTCTATGGAGTGCTGGCGCACGAGTTCGCTCACGTGCGCAACCGCGACATCCTCATCAGCTCAGTGGTGGCAGTGATGGCCGCGGCTATCACTTTCATCGCCAGCCTGCTCCAGTGGCAGGCCTTCGGCTTGGGCGGCCGCGATCGGCAGGATCGGGGCGCGTTCGGCCTGATCGGCGTTCTGGCGCTGGCGATACTGGGCCCGATCGCGGCCCTGCTGATTCAGCTCGCCATCTCCCGCGCCCGCGAGTACGAGGCCGATCACACAGGCGCCGAGGTGAGCGGCCAACCGCTGGCTCGGGCCAGCGCCCTGCGCAAGCTGGAGCGCTCCAGTGAAATGTATGCCTCCCCCGTCGCGAAGCCGGCCTACGCCCATCTGTACATCGTGAACCCGCTCTCCGGCCGGAGCCTGAGCGGCATGTTCTCCACCCATCCTCCTCTGGAGGATCGCATCCAGCGCCTGGAGCGGATGGCCGGTGCCAGCCGCTAGGTAGTGAGCTAGCCCGAGCGCTGGGGCGCCGCGCCGTCCGCCGTCACGACTGCGGTCTCGATCAGGCCACTCAGTGTCAGCACGCCCAGTACCTCGCCGTTCCTGTGCACGCGCACTCGGTCGGTGTCGTGCAGCAGCATGCAGGAGAGAGCGTCGGCGAGCGAGGCCTCGACAGCGATATCGGCGTCGGTGTGGTAGCGCGTCGCCTTCTCCAGCCGGCCCTCGTCGATGGTGACCACTGATAGACGCTTCTGGCCGCGGTCCGGGCCCAGGAAGTCAGCGACGAAGTCAGTGGAGGGCTGGGCCAGCATCTGAGCGGGGGAGTCGTACTGCTCCAGCTTGCCCCCCTGGCTCAAGATGGCAATGCGGTCGCCCATCTTGATGGCCTCATCAATGTCGTGTGTGACGAAGACGACTATCTTGTGCATCTGCGACTGGATCCGGAGGAACTCGTTCTGCAGACGGTCCCTCGTCACCCTGTCGATGGCGCCGAAGGGCTCGTCCATCAGCAGCACGGGCGGGTCGGCGCCCAGCGCTCGCGCCACACCCACACGCTGGCGCTGGCCGCCTGAGAGCTGGTGCGGATAGCGGTTGCCGTATTCGCCAGGCGGCAGGCCGACCAGCTCCAGCAGCTCATTGACGCGGCTCTTCGTCTTGTTCCGATCCCACCCCAGCAGCTTGGGCACTGTGGCGATGTTGTCAGCGATGCTCAGGTGCGGAAAGAGGCCTACCTGCTGAATGACGTAACCCATCTGGAGCCGGAGCTCGACGGGATCAATCCGGGTCACGTCCCGACCGTCCAGCACTATGCGGCCGCCTGACGGCTCGATCATCCGGTTGACCATCCGCAGAGTTGTCGTCTTACCGCAGCCCGACGGCCCGACCAGGATGCACGTTTCGCCATCGTTGATCTCGAGATCGAGCTCGCGAACGGCGACCGAGCCATTGGCATACCGCTTCGAGACCCGCTCGAGGGAAAGCACCAGCTAACTCTAGTGGACACTTGGTGGCAGCCGAGTGGACCATTGGTGGCATCAGCAACAGCACGCCGGCAAGGCTGATGCTGTCCATTCCAGGCCGGCAGGCATCTAAAGTTGACCTGTGCTGCTCGTGTCCGGCGAACCCTGGATCCGTTGGAACTGGGTGGGGAGTCACCTCGGCAGGATCTGGGACGCTCTGTTGCAGCACATTGTGCTCACGGCCATCGCCATCGGTGTGGGCATCCTGATCGCCATTCCGATCGGCCTGCTCGCCTGGCGCTATCGCCGCAGCCGAGGGGCCGTGCTGGCCTCCACCGGCGCCCTCTATACGATTCCGTCGCTGGCGCTCTTTGCGCTTCTGGTCCCGTTCACCGGCTTGACCACTCTGACCTCGGAGATAGGGCTCGTCACTTACACCCTCCTGATCCTGGTTCGGAACATCATCGTCGGGCTGGACGGAGTGCCGGACGAGGTGCGTGACGCCGCCGTTGGCATGGGCTACAGGCCCTTTCGCCGGCTGATGGCCCTGGAGCTGCCGCTGGCCCTGCCTGTCATCATGGCAGGGGTCCGCATCGCCACCGTCACGACCATCGGACTCGTCACCATCACGGCTCTCATCGGGCAGGGCGGCCTCGGCTCGCTGATCCTGTCGGGCCTGATCCAGGGTTTTCCGACCCCACTCGTGATCGGCGCCTTCCTCTCCGTCGCATTGGCAGTGGTCGCTGATGTGAGCCTGAACCTTTTCCAGCGTCTGATCACACCCTGGAGCCGCGCGTGAGCTTCCTGCAGGAGGTAGGGCAGTGGTTTCTGAACCCCGCCCATTGGCAGGGGACAGGCGGCATCCTGAACCGGCTGCAGGAGCACGTGGTGATGTCGCTCGCAGCGACAGTCACGGCTACGCTGATCGGCTTGCCGATCGGGCTGGCTCTCGGTCACTGGGGCAAGGGCGGTGGCCTGGCGATCAACGTGGCCAATGTGGGCCGCGCGATCCCGTCCTTCGCCATCCTGGTCATCGCCGTCCAGGTGGTGGGCATAGGCGCCACCCCGGCCTTTCTGGCGCTGGTGGCGCTGGCCATCCCGCCGATCGTCACCAACAGCTTCGTGGGCATGCGGGACATCGACCCCGAGCTGCGTGATGCCGCCCGGGGGCTGGGCATGCGAGAGAAGGCCGTGCTGCTCAAAGTGGAGCTGCCCAACGCCATGCCGGTGGTCATGGCAGGCATCAGGACAAGCGGGGTTCAGGTGGTGGCGACCGCCACGCTGGCCGCACTGGTCGGCTGGGGCGGCCTCGGCCGCTACATAGTGGATGGTCTGGCCAACCGCGACTTCGTGCAGGTCTTCGCCGGAGCCATCCTCGTGGCAGTGCTGTCAGGCCTGGCAGAGAACGGGCTGGCAGCACTCCAGAAGGTGCTCACGCCGGCCGGGCTGCGCCTGCGCGACCAGCCACTGAAGTCAGCCGCCATCCGGAGAGGCGCCCCCCAGGCGGAGCCCGCCTCCTGAGCGAGGCCGATGGGCGCACTTGTCTCGTCCCGCCGGCCGGCCCTAAATGACCTGGTAGCGGCGCCGGGCGGCGCGGTTGACCGGCTCCATTTGGGATGGCCGGCTCATTGGTCGCAGCCCGGGCTGGCCGGCGCTTGACGTCGAACCCACCAGAGAGGCGAGCGACCGCGCCTGGGAGGCCGTGCGTTTGCAATTCAGACATGACAGCCGAAGGGTGCCGTGTCGTCTGACACCATCGCCGGCGCTGCGTTGTGGGTCCTCGTAGGCCTGGTCCTGGTCGTTCTGATTGTCTTCGGGGTCGTGATCCCGCTGGGCCGGGAGGAGGCTCAGGCGCGGAGGTTGAGGCAGGCCAGGGAAGCGGAGGCCGAGACACGGCGCGAGCTCCTGGGCGAACTTGAGCAGCTGCGCCAGAGAGGTCCCGGAAAGCCGCCTCAGCCCGACCTTTGCCCGAGACGCAGCCCGGCTGCTGAGGGACGCCGGCAGCAGGGCGCAGCAGCTGTTCGGCCCCGCCGCAGCCCCGTGCTGGGTGTCATGATGTCCGGCCGCCCACACACCAGCGGGGTTTGCCCAAGCAGTAAGGCGGGTGCGAGAGACCGGACCACCGTTCGGAGTCGACCGGCGGCGCTTCGATCTCTTTGTGAAGGTCTTGGAGGGAGACGTCGCCGCTTTCAACATCGGCCAGGCGATCATGAGCCAGCCTGGCCGGGAGCACAGGCTGCAGGCCGAGCTGGCCCGACTGGGACCCGATCCCGACCAGGATTGGACTGCCGCCGGCTTTTTACGCGCCCTGCGCCGCCTGATCAAGGAGCAGCTGAGTACCACGAACGCTCCAGGAGTGCAGTACCTGCTCTGGCTGGACGGCTTCAATCAGCCCATTCAGGTGACCAGCAACCTGCCGGCCTACAACGCCATCCGCCCGGGCGATCCGGTCGCCTTGAAGGATTGGGGCGAGGCTGGAGTGACCGAGATCATGCTGCGGGACGGGTGAACCATGATGACAAGCGCCAATCCGGGCTACGAGCGCGGCCAGGAGGTCACCGTTGCCCTGATCACCCTCATCGTCTCAGGCCCCCTCACCACTTTGGGCATCGTCCACCTGCTGCGCGCCCCGCGGCGGCACCGCGCCAACCAGACGGCGCCGTCCGCGCCTGACTCCTCCAGCAAGGACGTCTCTCAGGCGGCCCCACGGACGCTGCCGTTCGTAAGACTGCCAGCAGGAAGGTGGGCATAGCCGGCGAGGCACCAAGAGCGATGCACCGATTCGCAGTCGGGCGCTATGGCCGCCTTATCCTGGGATTGAGCGGTTGTGAGCATCGGATCCACTCCAGAGCCCCGGCGGGTGGCCACAGCCGGCCCAGCGGTGCCAGCCCGGAGCGGCACTCGCTTTCTGCTCCTCAACACGGCGGTTGCCTTCGCGCTGGCATTGATGACGATGGTCACCCTGCACGAGCTTGCGCACGCGGTCACCGCCCTGAGCCTGGGCCTGAATGCCACACTGCACTCGGGCAGCGTCGACGTCCCCGACTACAGGTCTGACTCGGAGCACATAACAACGGCGCTGGCCGGACCCTTTTTCAGCCTCATCTCAGGGCTGCTCATCCTCGCGCTGCCGCGCTTCGGGCGCGGCTTCTGGCGGCTGTTCGTGATGTGGCTGGGCCTGCTCAGCGTCCAGGAGGTCGTCGGCTACCTAATGACGGCGCCCTTCGTCACGTTCGGTGACATCGGCGCCGCCCTGCGGCTGGCCGGCGCGCCCTTCTGGACATTCATCGTCTGCTTTCTCCTGGGCCTGGCCCGAATGGTCCTACTGGGCCGCGCCGCCACGCGCCGGCTGCTGGAGTTCACCCGCGAAGGGATCGACAGTACGGCCGACCAACTTCGCAGCCTCGGCCTTTTCGCTTGGCTGCTGGGTGTGTTGGGCGGTAATCGTCCTGGGCGCCGGGTCGGACTCGCTCTCCCGAGATGGGCTTTTCGAGCTGGCCGGCGGCGTCAGCTCAGGCATCTTTCTGGTTTTTGTCCGTCTCTTCATGAAGGGGACGACCCTGGGCCGCGGGCAGGGCTTGGTGGCTGGCTGGCCGGTTGTGGGGATGGTTCTCGTGGTCCTGTTCAGCTTCTTCCGGCATTTCGTACTGGGTCCAGGCATCCCCCTCTGAGCCGATCGTCTGAGGCCTGTTCGGCGGCCGATTCCAGTAGCTTTTCTCTGGTCGGCGGCTAACAGGAGCTGCCATCCACGCCGGCAGGAAGGCCGGCACCAGCCAAGGAGGCACTTAGAGCGATGCACCGATTCGCACATCGGGCCCTGCTCGCCTCCATCCTGGGACTGAGCCTTATCGGCAGCGCCTGCGGTTCGTCGGGCGGCGGCTCTCCCTCGGGTGGAAGCAAGGGCACCATCACGGTGGCGGGATTCAACTTCGCGGAGAGTTCGATCGCCGCCAACATCTACGGCGGAGCGCTGAAGGGCGCCGGCTACACAGTCAACTACAAGCTCAACCTCGGCAGCCGCGAAGTGGTCGAGCCGGCGCTTGAGCGGGGCGAGATCGACCTCTACCCGGGCTACGCGGCGACCGACCTGGAGTTCATCAACAAGGGCAAGGGTGAGGCGACCCCCGACGCCAAGGCCACCGTCGACAAGCTCAACACCTACCTGAGCAGCAAGAACGCAAAGGCTCTCGACCCGGCCCCGGCAGTCGACGAGAACTCCTTCGCTGTCACGAAGGGCGGCAAGTACGGCCAGCACACGAAGCTCTCAGATTTGACCTCGGTCGCAGGCGAGATGACTCTGGGCGGTCCGCCTGAGTGCCCAAACCGGCCGTTCTGCCAGGCCGGCCTGGAGAAGACCTATGGGCTGCACTTCAAGGCCTTCAAGGCCCTGGACAGCGGCGGCCCGCTGACCAAGTCGGCTCTCGACAAGGGCGACATCGACATCGGCCTGATCTTCTCTTCAGACAGCGCTTACTCCAGCGGCAAGTACGTGCAGCTGCAGGACGACAAGAAGCTCCAAAACGCCGACAACGTCACTCCCATCGTCGGCACCAAGCACGTTGACGGCAACGCGCAGAGCCTGCTGAACCAAGTGTCCGCGAAGTTCACCACCAGCGACCTGATCGCGATGAACAAGCGGGCTGACGTTGACAAGGACGATCCGGATGTGATCGCCAATGACTGGCTCAAGAGCCACGGTTTCAAGACCGGTTAGTCACTCGCCTCGGGCGGTGGGGAGGGCTTCGCCTTCCCCACCGGCACCGTTCTGGTTGGATTGAGCCATGAAGCTTGAACCAGGACAGCCGGCGCCGGACTTCAACCTGCTCGACCAGGACGGTCGCCAGGTTTCTCTCAACTCCTACCGCGGGCGCAAGGTGCTCGTCTACTTCTATCCCAAGGACGACACGCCTGGCTGCACCAAGGAAGCCTGCCAATTCAACGATACGTTGCCCGGCTTCGAAGAGGCCGGCGTGGACATCCTGGGCATCTCCGCCGACGACGCTCAAAGCCACCGCGCCTTCCGCGCCAAGTACGGACTTCGCTTCCGGCTTCTGAGCGACCCCGGCCACGAGGTCGCCAAGGCCTACGCCGCCTATGGCGAGCGGATGCTTTACGGCAAGCCTGTCACGGGCATCCTCCGCTCGACCTTCTTGATCGATGCTGAGGGCGGCATCGAGCGCGCCTGGTACGACGTCCAGGCTGACGGCCACGCCGGCAAGGTGTTGGAGGGGCTGGGCGCTTCGCGCTGAGCGGCCCGCGGCGAGTCCCATTCGAGCGGCTCGACTGGGAGATCCTGCCGGCACAGCCACTCCCGGTCCACGTCCAGCTGGCCCTGGAGGAGGTCCTGCTGAGCCGGCTGGCAACTGGCGAGGGGGCACCTGCCCTGCGCTTTTGGGAATGGTCTGAGCCGGCGCTCATCCTCGGCTCAAACCAGGTGCTCGCCAACGAGGTGGACCGGCAAGCCGCCGAGCAGCTCGGCTTTGCGATCGGCCGGCGGATGAGCGGCGGGGGGACCATGATCGTTGAGCCGGAGCGCACGATCACCTACTCGCTCTACGCGCCCGCGTCGCTTGTGGCCGGCCTGAGCTTCGTCGAGTCCTTCGCGCACCTGGACGCCTGGGTGGTGGACTGCTTGCGCCGCCTGGGCGTTCCGGCCGGCTACCGGCCCATCAACGACATTTTGTCGCCGGAAGGCAAGATCGGCGGCGCGGCCCAGGCGCGCCGCCGCGGCTGCCTGCTGCACCACACCACCATCGCCTACCAGATGGAGCCCGAACTGGTCGGGCGCCTGATCCGGATCGGTCGCGAGCGAGTGTCTTCGCTCGGGGTGCGCAGCGCCGAGAAGCAGGTTTCACCGCTGGCCCGCTGGACGGACATGAGCCGCCCCCAAGTGGTCGGGGCCCTGAGCGACCACTTCCAGACCCACCATGGCGGCCGGCTGCGGCGGCTCAGTGCCGCTGAACTGGCCGAGGCCCGGCTGCTGGCCGCCAGCAAGTACGCGACCGCCGGCTGGATCGATCGCTTGCGCTGAGCCGGCCTGCCGCTCAGGTCTCTTGCAGCATCACGCGGTGCGGCGTCTCAAGGTGGCAGCGCCGGCCGCGAGCGCCAACAAAGAGCACGCCGCTACCACGCCGATGTCCTGAATCAATTCCCGACTCAGCTCCGCTGAAGTGGTTATCAGCTTCAGCGCATCAACTGCGTAGGAGAGGGGCAGGAAGTCGGAGATGCGGGCGAGGACCCCAGCCATGTGGTCGCGGGGTACCAACAGGCCGCAGAGGAGGACCTGAGTGCCGGCGAAAAGCGGCATGAACTGCACCGCCTGGAACTCAGTGCGGGCAAAGGCGCTGACGAAGAGACCCAGAGCCATGCCGAGCACGGCGTCAAGTACGGCGATTCCGAACATCAGCGCGAACGAACCCTTCACGTCCAGCCCGAGCCAGAACAGGCACAGGCTCGCAGCCACGCCCACCTGAATGACCGCCAAGAGTCCAAACGCGACTGCGTAGCCCAGCAGTAGATCCAGCTTGGCGATGGGCATGGTCATGAGCCGTTCCAGCGTCCCGCTTCTGCGCTCTCTCAGCGTGGCCACGGATGTGACCAGGAACATGACTATGAAGGGGAAGATTGCCAGCAGTGTCGGAGCCAGTCGCTCGAACAGCGGCTTGGAGTCGAAGACGTAGCGCATGAGGACCATGAGCAGGGCCGGCACGAGAGTCACGAGGGCCAAGGTGCGGTGGTCTCGGCGCCGCTGGCCGATGATCCGCCAGGTTGTGATCAACGTCAGGCGCAGGCTCACGCAGGCGTCCCCACAGCTGCCCCCGTTTCGCCGGCCAGTCGCATGAAGGCCTGCTCCAGGTCCTGGCTGCCGGTGCTGCGGCGAACTCCTTCGGGAGTGTCGCCAGCGAGAATCCGGCCGTCTCTCATCATCAAGAGCTGTTCGCAGCGCGCTGCCTCGTCCATGATGTGGCTGGAGACGATCAGCGTCGCGCCCAGATCGCCGGCCAGCTGATGAAACAGCCGCCAGAGCTCCTCGCGCAGAACCGGGTCCAAGCCGATGGTCGGCTCATCGAGGATGAGCAGCTCAGGCTGGTTCAGCAGCGCAACAGCAAGACTTGTTCGCGAGAGCTGGCCGCCGGACAGCTGTGCGACCAACCGCTCGCTCTCTCGAGTGAGCCCCACCTGCTCCAGGACCAGCTCCGCGGCGGGCGCCTCGGCCTTCAAGATGGCGGCGAAGTAGCGAAGGTTGTCGCGGACCGAGAGGTCGGCGTAGACGGCCGGTGACTCGGTGGCGTAGCCGATGCGGCCTCGCAGCGCCCGGCTGCCTGCCGCTCTGCCCAGCACTGTCACTCGGCCCTGGGCGACCACCTGCACCCCGACCATTGCCCGGAGAAGGGTGCTCTTGCCGCAGCCGCTGGGCCCAACCAACGCTGTCAGAGCACTACGCGGGATCGAGCAGTCCAAGCCGTGCAACACTTCGGTGCCCCCGCGGACGACGCGAAGGCCTTCGACCTCGACTGCGCAGGAATTCATCACCTGTTGAATTGTAGCGCCTGAGCTGAGGTTTGGCAAGCCCGAGGGCCCGGGCTTGACTAAAGAAAGCCTCGTATAGCGCCGCCGGCTCGCGGGTGGCTCAGGCCGGTTGGAGGACCGAGAGAATGTTGCCTGCCGGGTCCTTGAACCAGGCGATGGGAGGACCGCCCTTGCGGAAAACCCCCTTCTCGTCGGTCCAGTCGTAGCGCTCAAAGCTGATTCCGCGCGCCGCGAGCTGGTCGACGGCGGAGTCGATGTCGTCGACCGGGAAGTTGAGGATCGTGAACGTCGCCGGAGTGTGGTCCGCCTTGGGATAGACGAGCGTGTTGCGATCGCCGGCGATGTGGAGCGTGAGCATCCCGTTCGCCTCGGACACCCGAAGCCCCAGGGTGTCGCTGTAGAACTGCTTCGCCTTCGGGATGTCGTCGACTGAGAAGCCGCTGAAGGCTTTGGTGTTCTCGAACATGGTGCTCCCCTTCTCTGTGACGAGTGATTCGTGGATACGGCCTACCGCGCGGTTTTTCAGGAATCGAGGTAACGCTGAATCGAGGGTGCCACCAGCTTGACGATCTCCTCTTGCGAAGCTGAGGCGAGCGGCTCGACCCCGAGAACGTACCTGACAATCGCGATGCCCACCAGTTGTGACCCCACGAGCGTGATCCGCAGCCGGGGCACGCCTAGCGCATCCGCGATCCGGCTGAGCACCGTGGCGGTCAGAAACTGGCGAAGCAAATCCGCGCCCTGCTGGCTCGTGGTGGCGGACCGGATCAGAGCCTGCATGCGAAGGCGTGAGGCAGGATCCTCCCAGAGACTGAGAAATACGCGGAGCAAGCGCTGCGCCAAGCTGTTGCGAGGACCCGCGCCAACGACTCTGGCTATCAAGTCGGCGGGCTGGAAGGGTATCTCCAGCGCCCTGAGGAAGACGTCCTCCTTGCGGCCGAAGAAGTGGTGGACCAGCGCGGGGTCTACGCCCGCCTCTCGGGCGATGCCCCGAATGGTCGTCCGGTCGTAGCCGAGATCGCTGAAGAGCTGGCGCGCCGCAGTCAGCACCAGTGCCCGCGTCTGCGTGGGACCCGGGCGCCGCCCGGCCGCCTGACCGTTGCCCATCAGCGGTGCCGCTTCAAGGTGGCGGCGAGCCACCTTCTCGATCCGCCCGCACGACCAGGCCGAGCGCGTCGCGTTGGACAGGCATGGCGAAGGCGTATCGGTCGGCTTCGAGGGCGACTTCCAGGTCGCTGGGCGGGAAGCCGGCTGAGCGGCCCGCGCGCAGGTCCGCGAAACGCTGGCTGGCTCGGAGCGGCCCCAGCAGCAGCGGCAGATCCGGCTTGCGGCCTAAAAGCAGGCTCTCCAGATAGAGCGCGCAGGCGCGATCCTCGGGATGGTCGAGATCTTCCCCTGAGGCGAGCAGCGTGATCAGCGCGGGGCTCGAGCGCTGCAGCCAGCGACTTGTGGCAGCGGCGGTAACCAGGCCCGTGACGAGAATCCGCTCCGCCTCGCGGGCGGCAAGGACCGCTTGGACGCCGCTCGTGGTGCGCTGGATCAGGGTGCGGCCGGCGATCTCCACTTCCGACATCTGCGTGGGCGAGTTGCTGATCGGGATGCCCGTCACCGGGGCCCCCTCTTCTTCAGCCGAGATCACCGCTGTGGGAATCCTCCTCGCCAGCGTCAGAGCTTCGGCCACGGTACCGACGAGCCGGCACTCACTGGCGCCTCGGTCGAGCGCCACTGCTGTGACAGTGAAGGCACGAAGAACGTCGATGACGACAACCACCCCGCGGGCTGACCGGGCGCCGGCGATGCCGCCACAGTGTTCTATGTGCAAACTTGTCTAGTCGTGGACTAGAGCGGGAGCCGCGTGCCGGCGCCCGTGGCCAGCGCGCGCTGGTAGACGAGCCGGGCGGCTGCCAGGTCCTCAACTGCGTGGCCGGCCGACTTGTAGAGCGTGATCTCGTCCTGACCGCGCCGGCCGAGAGCGCCGCCGAGCACCTCACCCAGCTCGACTGCCGTGGCGGGATCCAGACCGGCGAGCTCAGCCGCGCCGGCCGGCGGAGGCTGGAAGACTGCCCGCGTCTCGACGATCAGCCGGGCGTTCCGGACCAGCTCTGGCTCGAGCTCGGAGCCGGTGGCGCTGAACCCGACCGAAGTGATGTGAGCGCCCGGCCTTACCCATTCCTGGCGGAGGACAGGCTCGGGCGAGTCGGTGCAGCAGCAGATGACATCAGCGCCCCGCGCGGCTTCTGCAAACGAAGGAGCGGCATGGGCGTGCGGGACGGCGTCGGCCAGGCGCTGCGCCTGGCTGGGGTTGCGCGAAGCAACCCGGATCTCCGTGAAATCACGCACGCGCGGCACGAACTCGAGGTGTGAGTGGCCCTGCACGCCGGCGCCAAGAATCGCCAGGACCTTCACCCTGGGGGAGGCACATTCGCGTACGGAGAGCGCAGAAGCGGCGGCCGTGCGCTGGGCGGTGATGACTCGACAGTCCAGCACTGCCAGCGGGATTCCGCTCGCCCCATCGAAGAGGGCTATCAAGCCCTGGTGTGAGGGAACCGGTCCGCCGTGGTTGCCGGGAAAAACGGATACCAGCTTGACGCCCAGGCCGGCTTCGGGCAGGAAGCCCGGCATCGCCGCCAGCATGCCACTCGACGAGCGGGCGGCGATGCGCGCAGGCACGTCAGCTTGGCCGGCCGAAAGGGCGCGGAAGGCGTCGGCCAGCGCTTCCAGAAGCGCGTCGGGTTCGAGCAGTGCAGCCACCCAGTCGGCAGCCAGATAGACAAGTGAGGAGCCGCCGCCAACCCGGTCCAGGCCTCTCGAAGCGCTGGAACGCCGGTCTGGGTTGTCACCGCGAACCTTGGCGGACGACCTAGCCACAGTGGACGTTCCAACGGTGAATCGTCCGCCCGTGCGGGTCGAGGCGCAGGACGCAGTAGGCCGCCGAATCCAGCCCGAACCGGGCCGCCGACTCGATTTCGAGGTCGGCCCAGGCGACTGCCAGCGCTCGCGCGAAGTGCCCGTGAGAGAAGACGAGCACATCACCGGCGGCCTCCTCCAGCAGGCGGAGAGCAAGGCGCGCCCGGGCCCCGACCTGGGCCGGCGTCTCGCCTTTGGGACAGCCGTCGCGAAAGAGCTCCCAGCCGGGTGCCTGCTCTCGGATCTCCGGCGTCGTCAAGCCCTCGTAGCGGCCGTAGTCAAATTCTCGCAGCAGCGGCGAGACTGTTACTGCGCCAAAGCCCGCCAGCTCCGCCGTTTGCAGCGCCCGCTGCCGATCGCTGGCAAAGACAGCCGTGAAGTCGTGTTCGCGCAGCGCTGCGCCGAGCCGCCTGGCCTCCGTTTCGCCCAAGGAGAGCAGCGGGAGGTCGGTGAACGACGTGTGCTGACCGCTCTCCGACCATTCGGTCGCGCCATGCCGAGCGAGATAGATGTCGCGCTGCATCTGGCGGTGTGACGCCTAGCGGCCGAGGAGCTCGGGCCGGCCCGTTCGGAGGGAGCGCTCGGCGGCCTCGATCACGGTCCCTGCCCGCAGGCGCTGGCCGTAGTGGATGCAGACCACGCCGACGCCGGCGCGGCGGCCATTGGCCTGGAGGGCTCCGTTCACCGCCTGGATGAGGCGGTTGGCGGCGTAAGCGGTGCCTGCGATGTCGGTGTCTGGTAGCAGTGCCAGCAGCGAGGGCGGCTGACGGCCAAGGACGCCAGTTGTGTCGACGTCACGCAGCGTGCTTGTGACAGCCTCGGCGACCAGCTGCAGAGTCTGGTCACCCACAGCACCGTTGGAGTCGGCCGCGCCCGGCGCGAAGGGCTGCACGAGCACTACACCCAACGAACGGCCGTACCGGTGCGCGCGGGCCAGCTCATCCTCCAGAACCGGTCGGAGAAAACGCTCGTTGAAGAGCCCGGTGGACCTGTCGACAATGTGCAGAGGCATGGAGTCGGGCTCGTCCAGGCGCACGCCGCAGGCGCTGCAGAAGAGTGCCGAAGACTGCATCTGGGCGCCGCAGGCGCCGCAGACTTTGGTCTCCGCTCCACCCGAGCGGATGAACTTTGGAAGCGGCATGGGCGCTCCTCAGCCTACCGTGAGGCAGTTGGGCAGACTTCGACCGCCCGAAGGACCCTATTCGGGCTGCGGACATGAGGACATTTGCGGCGTATCCTGTCATCATGGCCATTAAGACCGTCGTTGAGCACCTCGGCGTCGCGGAAGCCAAAGCTTCCCTGTCCCAGCTCATCGACCGTGTGGCTCGGGGAGAGCGATTTGTGATCAACCGTCGCGGCCGGCCGGTGCTGGGGTTGGTGCCGCCCGCCGAAGCATCGCTCGCCAACGCTTCACCGGCTGGACTTGCCAGCATCGTCGGAGCGCTTGCAGACTGGGATGCCCTTTCCGAGGTGGTTGACGAGATCTACGCTGCTCGGTTGAACGCGCAGGACCGCCCGGTCCCCGACTTGGGCTGAGTCGTGTTCTGCTTCGACACCGATGTGCTGAGCGCTTTATTGAGGCGAGATCCCCCGTTGGCATTGGTGCGCAGAATCGGCAGCCTCCCACCGCCCAATCAGTTCACCACTGCCGTCACCATGGGCGAAATGCTGTACGGCGCAGCCAGGCGAGGGAGCAGCGATCTGTCGGAACGGGTGCGAATCCTCCTGAGCGGCGCCATCAAGATCCTTCCCTTTGATGAGCAGGCCGCCGCGGTCTACGGTTCACTCCGAGCAGCGCTGGAGGCCCGCGGGGACCCCCTCGCGGAGCCCGACCTTCGGATTTCGGCTATCGCCCTCTCCCAGCGGCTCACCCTGGTTACTGGGAACACGCGCCATTTCCGGCGGGTTCCGGGTCTGGCCGTGGAGAACTGGCTAGAGCATTGAGAGGTTGCGCCCCGCCTAAGGGGGAGTCGCCGTCCCCGCCTCTACCGACGCCATGCGGCGCGTGCGACGGCGGGGTGCCGTCAAGCCTGGCGAGACAGGTGACCAAACCGATCAGGAATCGAGAAGCGCCGGTCACCTAGCCGCAGCTAGCATGACCGCCATGAACAACATGACCGGCTCTTCCACCCAGGGAATCAAGACAGTGCTGCATCCCGTGTCCGACCTGGCGGCGGCCAAGCCCGTGTACACCGCCCTGCTCGGCATGCCGCCGCAGCAGGACGCGTCCTACTACGTCGGCTTCGAGGCCGAGGGCCAGCACGTCGGGCTGGTGCCGGGCGGTGGACCGCAGGGCATGACCTCGCCGGTGGCCTACTGGCACGTGGCGGACATCGAGGCGAAGCTGGCCGAGGTGACCGCAGCGGGTGCCACCGTGAAGGAGACAGCGCACGACGTCGGTGGCGGCCGCCTGGTGGCCACCGTCACCGACCCCGATGGCAACGTCCTCGGGCTGCTTCAGGACCCGTGAGTGCCGACCCCCGCGAGGCGAAGTCGACTTCGTCCGCATCTCCCCGGAGGCGACTCCGCCCAAACAGATGGAGACACGATGAGGATGGCCACGAGGACGGACCCGCAGTCGCCTGCGCTGCACGGTGCAGACAGCCACGATCTCATCCGCGTGCAGGGGGCGCGCGTGAACAACCTCAAGGACATCAGCGTCGAGCTGCCGAAGCGCCGGCTGACGGTGTTTACCGGTGTCTCCGGCTCGGGCAAGAGCTCGCTGGTGTTCGGCACGATCGCCGCGGAGTCGCAGCGGCTGATCAAC
>NZ_JBPCPN010000036.1:0-17265 GCF_050999135.1 Candidatus Dormiibacter sp.
CGACAGCGCCGTCTATCACACCTGGCTCACCAACCACGACTGGGCGCCCTGGCAGAGCTTCGGTGGCCAGTCATTGAGCAAGGTTGGTGCCGCTCGCAACAGCTCGGGCACGTTGGAGATCTTCGTCATCGGCACCGACCGTCAGCTCTATCACCAATGGCAGCTCTCCCCAGCCAATGGCGGCTGGACCAGCTGGTTGGCTTTCGGGGCCGCCCCGCCCGGCGGCAGCCAGGGTGATCCCGCCGTCACCACCACGCCTCAGGGCGCGCTGGACGTATTCGTCCGCGGTGGGGACAACTCAGTCTGGCATGCGCTTCAGTCCAACTGGTCGGCTTGGAACTCTCTTGGCGGCATCACGGTGGCCAGCCCCGTAGCTGTTCCGGAGCAGCGGCCGGTCACGACAGTCTGGGTCACCGGCAGCGACTATGGCATGTACGAGAACTACCGCAGCTCCAGCTGGTCGGGCTGGGCCGCCCGCGGCGGGAACTGACCTCTCCCGGCCCGGGGCTCGCTTCCGGTTACGACGCGACCCGCGACGTCGGCTTGAGGACGGTCGACGGATCCACCTCCTCGGCGCGCAGATCGGATTCAAGCATCTCGGCGATCAGACTGGGGAAGCTGGTCTTCGGCTCCCAGCCAAGCTGCCGCCGCGCCTTGCCCGGGTCGCCACGGAGATGGTTCACTTCCGAAGGACGCACGTAGGCGGGATCGGTCCGAACAAACTTCTCCCAGTCCAGGCCCACGGCGCCAAAGGTCGTCTCCACCAGCTCCTTCACTGTGCGAGCGACTCCAGTGGCAATGACGAAGTCGTCAGGCTGGTCCTGCTGAAGCATGAGCCACATCGCTTCCACGTAGTCACGGGCGTGCCCCCAGTCCCGCAGCGAGTCAAGGTTGCCGAGGGAGAGATGATCAGTCTTGCCCGCGACTATCTTGGCCACGCCCCGGGTGACCTTACGGGTCACGAAGTTCTCGCCCCGGCGGGGTGATTCATGATTGAAGAGAATGCCGCTGCAGGCGTAGATACCGTGCGCCTCCCGATAGTTCACAGTCATCCAGTGCGCATAGACCTTCGCCGCGGCGTAGGGGCTGCGGGGGTGGAAGACTGTGGTCTCACTCTGCGGCGGCGGCGTGCTGCCGAACATCTCGGAGGTCGACGCCTGATAGAACCGAGTGGGCTGGCCAGCCGTCCGGATCGCCTCCAGAAGTCGCGTCGTCCCCAGACCATCCGCGTCTCCCGTGTACTCAGGCTGATCGAACGAGATGTGTACGTGGCTCTGAGCAGCCAGGTTGTAGATCTCGTCCGGCCTGACGAGCTTGACCAGCCGGTTGAGACCACCCGAGTCGGTCATGTCCCCGTAGTGGAGGACAAACCGGGATGTCTCGGGATGTTGAGGGTTGGCGTGTTGCAGATGATCGATGCGCTGGCGGTTTAGACTCGAGGAACGGCGGATCACGCCGTGGACTTCGTAGCCCTTCCCCAGCAGCAATTCCGCCAGGTATGACCCGTCTTGGCCTGTGATCCCGGTGATGAGCGCACTCTTCGCCACGCTGCCAGTCTAAAGGCAAGCGATGCTGCTCTCGAACCGGTGGCGGAGAGCGGCCGCCCGATCATCTGAAACCATCTAGCAGCCCGTCATCGGGCTTTGCTAGGCCGTGCTCGCATCCCGCAGTGAGTCGGAGGGCTTCTTCAGCCCGAAGCTCCATCCCTGTATTTTCTAGCAGCATGCCCGCCACCCTGAAACCGGGTCGATCAACGCAGCTTGGTGGTCAACTGCCGTTTTCGCACGAGAGACAGCCGACCGGCGACCAGCCTGATCTACCAAAGCACCCCACCGACCGGACGGCGTTGTTTAGCCGGCTATTGGTGGTCGCCATCAGCCTGGTAGGGCTGGCCGGCCTGGTTCGCGCTTACGTCAGGATGAGTCAGAGGGTCTCACTCGATTCGGATCAGTACACCATCATTCTCCAGGCCCAGGAACTGTTACATGGCAACCTCTTGCTACATCACTGGTGGGTGCCTGGAGACAACTTCCTCACCACCGACATCGCGTTCCATACGATCGGAGTCGCATTTCTCGGCCTCCAACCCGCGGTAGGCCGTTATGAGCCGGCCGTGGTCTACGCACTCACCGTCGCGACAGCTGTACTCCTCGCCCAGACCAACAACCGGGGAATGGCGCGCTGGTTGCGGATGCTCATAGTCCTGGCTCTTACGGCAGTTCCCGCTGCCGGTATCAGTGTGGAGTCAGCGCTGCGCGCGGGCTATCACGTCTCCACCATCTTCCTGGTCCTGCTCAGCCTGCTGCTGATCGACCGTCTGCCGGCGCGCTGGTCACTGCCCCTGGCCTTCGTTCTATTGACCCAGGCGCAGTTCGCCGATCCTCTCGGCACCGTCATCGGCGCGCTTCCATTAGCCGTGGTCACCGGCCTGCGCTGGTGGCGCCATCGGACCGGGAGGTCAATGCTGGATCGACAACTCTTCCTGGTTGCACTCCTCTCGGCGGTGGTTGCCCGGCTGGCGGAGAGAGCCGTCTCCGCTGCCGGGGGCTTTCAGGTCAGCACGCCGCTGCAGCTGGCATTTGTCAGCCTGGACGATCTGCCTAAGCACACCCTCCTCTTGCTTCGGCTCCTGCTCGAGCTGTTCGGAGCCAACTTTTTCGGCCAGCCGGTCGGGCGCCACGCCGCTGGTTTGATCCTCCATGGTTTCGGACTCCTTTTCGTAGCGGCGGTGATCTGGATTGTGATCCGTCGCTGGCGCCGCGGCGAATTCGGCGATCGAACGGTGGAGGTTCTGGTCACGGGCTCGCTGATCCTGCTGGGGGCCCTGTTCTTCAGCACCTATGTGATCGATCCGACTTCGATCCGCTACGCGATGCCCATCCTCTTCTTCGGCGCTGTGCTGGCCGCCCGACAGGGCGCAGACTGGTTGCTTTCGGATCGGCGTCTGACGGTTGCCACCGCCGCCCTCTCTCTTCTGTACCTAGCCTTCTTCTGGCCGGCCCTCAACACTCCCACTGTTCCCAACAGGCCGAGCCAGATCGTGCCCTGGCTGCAGAGTCACCGTCTCCGCTATGGCATCGGGGGCTACTGGGCGGCCAACTCGGTGACTGTTGAATCGGGCGGCAGCGTCCAGGTGAGCGCTGTGGTGCCAGAAGGGCAGAGGTTTGGGCCCTACCGATGGTTGAGCAAATCGGACTGGTACGACCCAAGAGAGCGTAGGGCCAATTTCGCGTTGATCGATACGCGGCTACCGGGCGCCGTCCCGGAGACCCAGCTCGAGCAGGCCTTCGGCGCTCCACGGGAAATTGATCAGGTCGACGGATACGTGATCCTGATTTGGGACAAGAATCTGCTAAACGATCCGGGCTGGAGCGGCTGATATGAGTTCGGGCGCGTTACACCAATCGAGCCACGCTCGCGCAACTCCGGCTACCGTCTGAGAACCGGCCACCGAAGGCTGCACCCGCTGCACTAGCTCAGGCGGCGATATTCTCTGCCGGCGGTTTCCGCCCGATGAGGTAAAACAGGTAGCCCTCATCCGGATTCGCGGAAAGCCCTCTTCGATTGACCATCTCTTTGTACAAGAACCTGCCGGAGCGTAAACTCTCCGGCATCGGGCAAATGGCGCCCTCCTCGACGACCTCGAAGCCCACCGCCTCCAGCTTCGCGCGCAGCTCACAGGGCCGGTATTCCTTCTTGTGCTCTGGGTGGATCAGCGCCTCTGGCGATTGCAGTCGTGTCAGAGCGCCGTTTGGCGTGTCGAGGCAGAAGTGGCCGCCTGGGCGCAGAAGTCTCCACGCTTCGCGGCACACAAGGTCCGCCTCAGTCTCCGTGATGTGCTCGATGCTTTCGCCGGAGAAGACCAGATCCACTGCTCCCTCCCCGAGCGGTACGGGCTCCGCCATGGACTGGTACAAATAGCGAATCATAACCCCCCTGTGACGCACGACCGGACCATGCTTGCCGGACTCAGGCTCGCCGCTTCCTAGCATCCGCCGCTCGTCGGGAAGATCGACGATATATATCGTTTCAGGCCTGTGCGGATAGCCGCAGAGGAGCAGGGCTCCGGCCCGGGACTGGTTGGCGGCTCCTCCCAGATCAACCACGATCCTGGCCGCAGGAACGCGGTGGCGGATGTACTCCAACCGCGCGTTGTGCAAGGCCTTGCCAGGCATCATCGGCAGGTTCTGTCGAAGCTGGTATTCCTCTGACTGAAGGATCGCCGAGAGAACCTGTTCTCGGGCTGCGCCGCCCGCTAGCGCGGCAACATTCTGGGTGCATCCGTCAGAATCGGGCTCTCTGCCCAACAGGGCGCGGTACGCGGCTCGCACGAAGGTCCTGTCGTCCGGGCGCCGCAAGTCCCGCAAAGCAAGCCACCATCGCTGTGCCGTCAGCTTTCGACGTTGGTTCCCGCTCAATGTCGTTTGGACGCAGGCAATCACGTTCTGCCGAAGCCAGATTTCCTCTGACTGGAGGATCCCGGCCAGGACCTCGTCTCTGGTGGCACCGTGTGCAAGCGCCGCAACGGTCTGACTGTATCCGTCAGGATCGGGCTCCCTACGCAACAGGGTTCTGTAAGCCGCTCGCACGAAGCTCTCGTCGTCTGGTCGCCTCAGCCGCACCAATGCGAGCCACCACTGCTGCGTCACCAGCTTCCGGCGCTGGCTCCTGCTGATCATCGGTTCGACCTGGAGGATACCGTACCAACGACGAGGCCACTGCCGTCGGCTTGCTAGACTCGGCCCGCAGACGGAGAGGTGGAACCCGACGACGGCTTGACCAGGAAGTTTAAGGAGATTTGCGAGCAAATCACGGACCATTGCCTTTAGTGCCCTGGGCGCGCGCGCTCTTTCGGTTGCTTGTATTTATATCCTTCCTAGTTTCATGGGTGCCTCTCCGGGGAAAGTGAAGGTCCGCCTTCTAGCGCGATGTTCTCAACTCGTGAGGCCGCGCAGCCATCGGTGGATCGCTGACTCAACATTGACGAGATCCAATTCAGTGCTCACTGACCAACCCCCCGCTGTCTCCTCCAGCGTGAGCTGGGCTGTTCCGGCAGCCTTGACCGTCTATCTGCTCCTGGCAGTTCTTCTCTTCCTTCGGTCCTGGCTTCAGCCTGGTGCGGCCTGGATCGGCATCGAGGGGGACCCGAAGTATGTGATGTGGTTCCTCGGCTGGACGCCGCACAGCCTTGCCCATCACGAGGTCCCGTTTTTCTCTGACTACGTCCACTATCCGACTGGCGTAAACGTCATGTGGAACGTATCGCTCCTCGCTCCGGCGGCTGCTCTGTGGCCCGTCACGGGCAGTTTGGGATTGGTCACCTCATACAACGTGCTGATAACCCTGGGACCCAGCCTATCGGCGTGGTGCATGTTCCTTGCCGCTCGCCGCTACGTCCAGAGCGCACTCGCGGCTTGGTGCGGCGGACTGCTGTACGGGTTCAGCCCATACATAGTTGCCCAGTCTCTCGGCCATCTCCACATGACTCTGGCGATGTTTCCCCCGCTACTGCTCCTACTCCTGGATGAGATTCTGGCTCGCCAGCATTGGCGGCCGTGGGTTGCCGGCCTTCTGCTCGGCGCTGCTGGGGCGGCGCAGCTGATGACGAGCGAGGAGCTGCTGGCCTCCACCGCCGTGGCGGCTTTGGTTGGCGCCGCGATAGCTGCGGCCGTCCACCGGCGCGACGCAATCAGAAACGTTCGTCACACGCTTATAGCCGGCGTCTGGGCGGTGGCGACCGCGTTGGTGCTGTCGGCCTATCCCCTCTACTACCAGTTCCGGGGACCGCTGCAGGTGCGTGGCTCGCTACAGCCGCCCAGCCTATTCTCCAACGATCTGCTCACCTTCGTAGTGCCAAGTGATCTTGTCCAATTCGCCCCGCTGGAGGCAGTGCACATCGCGCATACCTTCATCGGCAACAACGTGGAAGAGAGTGGCTATTTCGGTATTCCTCTGCTCCTGTTCCTGCTCGGCGTGACCATCGCCGGGCGGCGCTCGCGAACTGTCCAATGGGCCGGATTGTTTGCTGCCGCCATCGCGCTGCTGTCGCTCGGGCCGGTCCTCCACAGCGCTGGCCATATCCTTCAGCTCCAAACGCCCTGGGCCGCGCTCTGGCGGTTGCCGGTAGTGGAAAACATCCTCCCGGCTCGCCTCGCGCTGTACTGCTACATCGGCGCGGCTCTGTTGGTGGCCGTCGGCCTGGAGCTGGCGCTGCGCAGCGGTGGCCGTGTGCGCCTCGCGGTAACGGTGGCCGCCTTAGCCGTCGCCTTCGCCGCCATCTTTCCGAGCCTGCCGTATCCTTCAACGTCGGCCGCCATCCCTCCGTTCTTTCTGCCGGGCGGAGAGGCCGCCCGCATCCCTGAGCGATCGGTCGTTCTGATCACGCCGTACTCCAACGCCAGCTCTTCGACCGCTATGTTCTGGCAGGCCCGCGCAGGTTACCGCTTCAAGATGCCGGAGGGGGAGGCGTACGTGCCTGGCCCGACGTTGGACCCGCCACCGTCGGCGTTGCAGACGATCCTCGTCGGTTTCGATCAGGGCCAGACTGCGATGCCGAACGCCGAGCTTCGCACGCAGGCTCTGCGGGAGCTGCGCAGCTGGATGGTCTCAACAGTTGTGGTCGGCCCCTCGCCCGGAGAGGCCAGGGACCGGCAGTTCTTCAGCGATCTATTAGGCCAGCCGCCCGATGAAAGCGGCGGCGTGGCTGTTTGGTGGCATCCCCTACCCGTTCGGGCGCCGACATGATCCGTGAATTGGACCGCCGAGGCCGTTTGGTAGCCTGAGGCGGGAGCATGTCAGCATCAATCAGCGGCGATTCGGCACAACCTGACAACGACAGCGCGACATCCGCGGCTTCAGCTGACGTTGCCGCAAGCACCCTAGACGTCAACGCTCTTATGCGCGAGGTGGAAGCTGAGGTAGAGCGAAAACGCAGGAACGGTGAGTATCCTCCCGAACTGATCGCCGCTCCCGAGGACGACTGGGAGATGGATCGCCTGACGCCGGCCCTGGCCAGGATTCGTCATTCCACCATTGTTCCAATGGACATGCGCCTCGACTCCACGCGGCCCGGCCTGGGCCCGGCAGTCACCTTCGTGAAGCGTTCGATGGCGCGGATGCTGCGTTGGTATACCGCGGAGCTCAGACGCCAGAGCCAGGAATTCGCAACGCAGACATCCCAAGCCCTGGAAGCCCTGGCGGCGCGAGTGGAGAACCTCGAGGAAAGAACATTGAGCTCCGGCTGGCAGGTCGAAAAGGACTTCGACTATGTCGCGTTCGAGAATCGATTCCGAGGCACTGAGGCGTTGATCGAAGAGCGGCAGAGCGCTTATCTGGATTACTTCCGCGAGGCGCCGGGTATGGTCGTTGACCTGGGCTGCGGTCGGGGCGAATTCCTGACTCTACTGAGTCAGGCCGGAGTGAAGGCCTACGGAGTCGACCAGAACCCCGGCATGGCCGCCGCCTGCCGCGCGCGCGGCTTCGAAATCAAGGCCGAGGACGCTGTCAGGCACCTGGAGGATTGTCAACCGGCGTCGTTGGGCGGAATTTTCTGCGCTCAGGTCCTGGAGCATCTGGGATCATCCCAGGTACTCAGGTTTTTCCCGGCCGCCGCCCGGGCGCTGAAGCCCGGTGGCGTTCTCATCGCTGAGACACTCAACCCGCAGAGTCTGCTTCTTTTCGCCGGCCCACTGTACGTCGACCTTGGACACACCAAACCCTTGCATCCCCTCACCCTCGAGTATCTGGCTCAGGCCGCCGGTTTTCCCCAGCCTCAAATCCGTTATTCGTCGCAACCTCCACCCGAGGCCCGGTTGGAACGCCTCCCGGACGACGTAGAGGATTCTGCCGCCGCCAGGATGGAATTGATGAACCGCAATATCGAACGGCTCAACTCGATCATCTACGGACCACTCGACTTTGCGGTCATCGCGCGCTTGTGACAGTTTCCCCTGAAGGGCCTCCCCAGACTGCACTGAAAGGAGACCGGCTCAAGCTGGCGATAGTCGTTCCGCGCCTCACCGACAAGATCGTCGGCGGTGCGGAGTTGCTCGCTCTCTGGCTGGCCCAGCGGCTCCTCAAGGTGGGCCACGAGGTGGAGGTGCTGACCACCTGTGCGGTGGATCACTACACCTGGAAGAACGTCCTCCCTGCGGGTCTGGATCGGATCGGTGAAGTGCCAGTGCGCCGCTATCGGGCTGATGAGCGCGACATCGGGCTGTTCGCCCAACTTGAACACGCGATCCAGGGTCATTACAGGCTCAGCCGCGAAGAGGAACTCCTGTGGCTGCGCAATGGCGTCGTCTCGTCTGCGCTGGAAGCCGACCTAGCGAAGAGAGCAAGCTCATATGACGCGATACTGGCTCTGCCCTACCTCTTCGGGACTACTTACTTCGCCTACGCGACGGCTCCCGATCGGACAGTGGTCATCCCCTGCCTGCACGACGAGGCCTACGCCAGGCTGGGGGTGATAGCCGAGATGCTGGGTGGCGCGCGAGGGCTCATGTTCAACTCCGCCCCAGAGGCTGACCTTGCGCTCCGCTTTCAGAAATCGCTGGCGCCATCTACGGTGGTCGGCGCCGGCTTCGATCCGCCGGGACCGACTGATCCTGAGCTGGCGCGCCGGCTATACGATCTGCCCGAACTATTTCTGCTCTACGTGGGCCGGCTCGAGGGCGGCAAGAACGTACCGCTGCTGCTGGAGAACTTCCTGCGCTACCGGGAGCGGCGGAGCACCGAGCTGTCCTTGTTACTCCTCGGCTCCGGGGATGTTCAATTCCCGGCCAAGCGTGGGATCAGACAGCTTCAGATCGACTGGCAGCATCGCGACTCCGTGTACAGGGCGGCAACCGTCCTGTGCCAGCCCAGCCGAATGGAGTCGTTCTCGATAGTGATGATGCAAGCCTGGTTGGCTGAACGGCCTATCATCGTACATGCCGAGTCCCCAGTCACCCGAGGTCACTGCGTGCAGTCAAACGGTGGGCTCTGGTTCTCCATCTATCCGGAGTTCGAGGAGGTGCTGGACCGGCTTCTTCGCTCCTCCCAGCTGAGGCAGACGCTCGGCCGCCAGGGCCGAGCTTTTGTACTGCGCGAATATTCCTGGGCGGCTGTCGTGAAACGTCTGGAAACTGCACTCTCAGCCTGGTTCGAGCAGTCTTCCCAGCCGGTGCCAACGCTGACGTCCTGAGGTTCGCGTGAATTCCACGAGCTTAGCCCGTCGCCCACGGGTCCACCAGTTCCTGCCCTTTTTCGCGCTGCCGGACGCTGTTGGAACCCACACCGTTCGCACTCAAGAAGCGCTCGCCAGAGCGGGGATGGACGGGCCGATCTGGGCCGAGCGCGTCCTCTCACGCGGCGAGGTCGAGGTTCGCCATTTTCAGGGATGGCATCCCGCCCGTGCGAGTCGGGGCCAGATCCTGCTCTACCAGGCGTCCACCGGCTCCGTCGATGGGATGGTCGAATTCTTGGCCGCACAACCACAACCGAAGACCATGCATTACCACAACATCACACCAAGCGAATTCTTCCGGGCCTACGACGAGGGCGCTGCGGCTTCCATGGAGCGGGGTCGCGCCGAGCTGCAGCTTCTGGCCCAGACGATCAAGCTGGCGGCCGCTGATTCTGAATTCAATGCCAGCGAGCTGCGTGAGCTCGGTGTGACGAACGTACACGTCATCCCACCCTACGTTCCACCCCGGCTGGCGACCGAGCCCAACTCCAAGCATCTGGAATGGTTGCAAAAAACCAAGAGGGGTATGGACCTCTTGTTTGTCGGCAGAGTGGTTCCCAACAAGGGACACCTGAACCTCCTGCGGGTGCTGGCCGTCATTCGGCGCACCATCGATCCCCACGCTCGCCTGTTTGTGGTTGGCGGCTGGGCTCTGCCCGCCTACACTGAGAGGCTGTTCCGGCTCCGGAGCCGCCTCCAGCTGGAGGGCGTGGTGTTCACCGGCCAGGTTTCTGATGCGGTTCTGGCCGCGCACTACCGCAGCGCTGACGCGTTCATCTCAATGTCCGAACATGAGGGCTATGGCTTGCCTCTCATCGAGGCGATGCGCTTCGACTTGCCTGTCGTCGCGTACGATGCCGCAGCCGTTGCCGAGACTCTGGGTGGCGCCGGCGTTCTCCTTCGCACCCTCGACCCGTTGCTGGCGGCGGAAGTGCTCGCTCGGCTCGTTCAAAACCAGGATCTGCTGAGCAAGGTGCGGGCCGGACAGCGGGCGCGGCTGGCCGAACTGGATTCTCTTCCGCTGGATGAGATGCAGCTGAATTTCATTCGCCAGCTCGCAGGCTGATCCCAGCTGACGCCTAGTCCTACCTACTGGCCTCACCCACAGGTTGAGCCGGTTCCAGCATCCCATGCAGCTCCTGAAGATCGGGGCGGCGTGAGATCAACGGAACCAGGCCGTCAGGCGTGGCCAGACTCCAGCGATGGGCGGTGTAGAAGGCCCCGCCCGCGCTGTAGTCGTCATGGACAGTGAAGGGATACTGGCGGTCCTGGAAGGCCTGAAACCGCTGCAGCATGCGATCGAAGACGGCCAGTGTGACAACGTAGCGGCCGCCCTGCAAATCGACCCGATCAGTGTCAACCACCCACCGCCCCGGACCCTTATCGACGGAGGTCCCGTAGAGATTGAGATCGAGGCAGCGAAAATCGTCTTCGCGGAAGACGGTCAGCCCGACCTCGAGCCGGGTCAAAGAGCGCCGGGCCTCAAAGTCGATCTCGATCCGCACCTTGGCGCCGGTGTCGAACATCAGCACCTGGCGGCCGTCTTCATCCAGGAAGCGCAGACCCTTGATAGTGAGGTCGCGATCTGCTGCCCGCTCCTCTTCCGTCTTGGCCGCGTGTTCGATTGAGGCGCCCCCGGCGACAGCGTCGAGATACTGCTGCACGACTTGGGAGCTCTTGCCCTGCGCCATGGTCCGGCCGTGATCGATCCAGATCGCGTGCTCACAAAACTTCTCGACTGAAGCTGTGTCGTGGGTGACGAGCACGATGGTGCAACCTCTTTTGCGCAGCTTGAAAAGATGTTGAAAGCACTTCTTTTGAAAGTTGGCATCACCCACAGCCAGGACCTCATCGATAAGCAAGACCTGCGGGTCCAGGTGTACTGCCACGGCGAAGCCGAGCCGGACGTACATGCCGGAGGAATAGTTTTTGACAGGCATCTCCATGAACTCGCCTAGCTCACAGAACTCCACTATGGAATCGTAGTAGCGGTCTATCTCCTTACGCCGCATGCCGAGCAGCGTGCCGTAGAGGTAAATGTTCTCCCGGCCGGTGTACTCTGGCTGGAATCCCGCTCCTAGTTCCAGCAAAGATGCCACTCGACCCTGGACCTGTATCTCCCCTGTGGACGGCGGCATTATACCCGTCAACAATTTGAGCAACGTGCTCTTGCCTGACCCGTTGTGGCCGATGATACCGACGAACTGGCCGTGCTCGACCTGGAAGGAGATATCGCGTAGCGCCCATAAGTCCTCCCAATCGCCCCGACTGCGTTGGGCGATGATCTCCTTCAGACTCTGATGACGCTTGCGGTACTTGCGGTAGGACTTGGAGACTCCCCGCACCATTATCGCCGGCGCCACTAGACTTCCTCAGCGAAGCGCTGTTCGAGTCGCCGGAACAGCAGCCAGCCGCCGACCAACGTGGCCACCGATAGGACCCCGAACGCGGCCGTCTGGATGGGATCCGGCCAGCGGTTTTCGTGCCAGATCGCCTGGTAGTCCGTAATCAGCCAGGCCATGGGGTTCAGCTGGACCAAGTAGGCGGACTTGTGTCCCGCCAGCGCGCTGAGCGGGTACAGGATCGGTGTCAGAAAAAACATCACGGTGATGAAAACCCCGATCAGGTTTTCGACATCGCGGAGGTAGACGGTGACGGCGGCCAGGATCAGGGCCACACCGGCCGTAAAGATTATCTGGAGGATCAGCAGCAGCGGCAGCTCGAGTAAGGGCAGGCCGAGCGGCTGGTGAAAGTACAAGGCGAAAATCAGGAGGATACCGAGACTGAGGGTCAAATTGACTGCGCTCGAAAGCACCGATGCCAGAGGCAGAAACTCGCGCGGAAATCTCACCCGCCGGATCAGGTTGCCATTACCGATGATGGTCGTCGCCGCTGAGGAGATGGCGATCGCAAAAGTGTTCCAGGGCAGAATGCCGGCGAGCAGGAACACTGGGTATCGCGGCACCGGAAAGCGGGCGATGATGGTGAAGACGAAGGAATACACGAGCATCAGGAGCAGCGGGTTGAGCAAAGACCACAAGAAACCCAGCGCCGTTCCCTTGTATTTGAGGCGAAGATCTTTGCGGGTGAGCAGCCAGAGCAGATCCCGATGACGCAGCATCGACCTCAACTCGGCACCCCAGCCCGGGCGTGCTTGTGTGCTCCTGATTACTGTGGTGGCCATCCGGGGCTTGATGATACCGGTCCCATCTCACATTGGCCTTTGCCCTTAATAGGCAACTGAGCGAGCTGGATGATGAATTGCCGCAGACCGACCATGCGAGTCTGAAGTGCATGTTGCTGTCAACCTGCGAGCGCCGCCGCTCTCGCCGCCGCGACGATGAGGTCCTCGCGCGGAACTCTTTCCAGCTCGTTCGCCCGTTGAGCCTGATGCTCGATCAGCCGGCTACGAAGAGCTTCATCCTCGATCAGGCGCGCCACCATCGCCGCGGCAAAGGTCAGCTCGGAAGAGCGTAGTAGCACCCCGCTGCCGGCCAGCGTCTCCGCGACCGCCCCGCGGTCTAGCGCCACTACCGGCAGGCGAGCCCGCATCGCTTCGACCAGGGGAACTCCGAATCCTTCGTGCTCCGACATGGAGACAAAAACATCTGCGACCTCGTAGAGCGCTCTCAGCTGGGCTCCCCGAATCGAGGCCATGAATACCACGCCGTCCGGTGCCAGCCGCGCAGCCAGCCGGTGCAGCGAGGCCACGTAGGCGCTCGGCCCCGGCGCACCGACCAGATAGAGCTTGGCGTCGGCATTCCACCCCGCGCGGAGAGTCGCCAGCAGACGGATCAACTGCTGGTGGTTCTTGTTCGGCACCAGGCGACCAACGAAGAGCAGCGCCGGGCCGCCCTTCTGGGCGCGCAGTCTCGCCACCTCGGTCGCATCCGGCGGGCGGAGGTTGCCGACCCCGATGAATGGGGGGATCACGCGGACGTCAAGCACTCCCAGGCTCCTCAGGTCCGCCGCATTGAACTCAGAGTCGGCGGTCGCCAGCTTCACCTCCGGTGCGAGACGAGCCAGCTCCTCCCGAGCCTGTCGCAGCTCCGCCGCCACACCCGGAGAGAAGGGATCGTAGAACTCGGGCGGCGTCAGGTTGTGATAGCTGATCGATTTGGGCTCCGGGCGGTCCAGGAGATACTCCACGATCCCATGGGAGACGGTGGCGGCCTGATAGAGCAGCAGCCGCCGCTGACGCGAGTGAGCCGCCAGCCGACCGAATTGACGGTAGGGTCGCGCCTCACCCGCGTACTCATGGTGGATCGTGCGTGCCCAGATGGTTGCCGCCAGGCCGGCCTCGCGGAAGGCGCGCCTGCTCTCCAACGTGTGCCCGCCCACCGCGTCATGGGGCAGGAGCGCGGGAATGAACTGGTCCACGGCCAGCCCATCGCTCACGGCGCTGACACGCCTGTATCACCCAGCGCCCCTTCGAGACGCCTCAACACCCGCTCCCAGCTGTAGCGCTCCTGCACGTACGTCTGCCCCGCCTTGCCCAGGCCGTGGGCCAGACCCGAGTCATGATGCAGACGGTCGAGGATCGCCTCGAACTCAGGATAGTTGGCGAACCAGAGGCCCCCGTTGCCCTGCTCGCAGTGATAGCGGGCAACCTCACCTGCCGCGTGGACCACGACCGGACGGCCGCACGCCCAAGCCTGCATCATGACAATCGACAGCGATTCGTTTGTACTCGGCTGGACCAGGAGCAGAGCGGCCATGAGCATCGCGTCTCGGTCGGCCCAGTCGATCTCGATCCGCCGGAGGTGTGGGCTGGGCGGCGGTTCACATTCGCCCGCACCTACCAGAAGGAGCTTTAGGTCGCCCGGCCGGCGCGACTTGTACCGAAGGAAGTGGTCGATCAGCAGCGGGACGTTCTTATGGGGCTCGAGACGGCCAACGTAGAGGATGAACGGCTCTGAGACGCCGTAATTGCGTCGGAAGAGCTGGGCGTCGGTTGGCGGTGGGGGATCGAAGCCAAGCCCGACCACATGGGCTCTTGCGATTGCACCGGGAAACAAACGCTCGGCCAGGGCCCGCTCCGGATCGCTGTTGAACAGGACTGCGCGCGACTGTTTGAGAAGGCGGCCGGTGAATTGAAGACGCGCGAACGGCTCGTCATGCAGGCAGGGGATGAGAAAGAAACGCTGCTGGACAGCTTGTGCTGAGAAATAGGTGGTGCCAGCCAGATAGGGCAGCGCCAGGACGGCATCGTACGAGTGGCCCTGCCGGGCAAGATGCTTCTCCAGAGCCCGTGAGTTGGGACCAGCTCTCAGCCACCGTTCCTCATCCGCCAGGTCGACCAGCACCTCCCAGCGCAGGCGCCGATCGAGTTCTGCCCGCAGACCAAAGCGAGGTGGTTCGGCCCGAAAGCGACGAACCAGGAGGTTCCCGTCCCCGGTCGAGCCGGCGGGCAGCTCGTTTCGCCACGTCTGCCCATCGACTGCGCAGGTGGTGAGGACCTCCATGTCATGCCCACGGTCCGCCAGACGCTGGGCCAGCCAGCGGGCGTGCAGCTCGGCTCCGCCAAGGACTGTTTCCTCATAGCGCGGAGTGACCACAGCAATTCGCAGCCGCCGGATTGGGGCTGGCTCGGCCACGCCTATGAAGTCACGTGCGCCGCCGCCCGCCATGCCCGCAGGTGGCGACTCGCGAGCCGGATCAGAGCCGGTGCGCCTGCTGGTTCGGCCCGAGATCGGCGAGCCTCGCCTCCAAACTCTCCACCCGGCGTTCCAGCGCCTGCTGGCCCTCACGACTACGCGCCAGCTCCTCGTCATGCTGGGCGAGCCGCTCAGCAATCGCCGATGTCGCGGCGGCGGTCGACGTGGCGAAATGATGCGTCTGTTCGACCATCCACTTCGTGTACCAGCTCAGCCCTTTACTCGTCAGGCGCTTGAAGAGGACTACGCCCGGAGCGACGTAGCGAAGGCTGGCCCGGATCGGCCGCGTCACCGGCACCACAGTGGAGAAGCCGGCGGCATCGCGGACATCGAGGGCCGCCGCCAGTACTGGATCGGAGCTGGCTCTGAGCTCGATCAGGAGGTCGGACGGATACAACCCCTGCTCCGCCTTACGCTGCACATCCGCCTTGATCTCGTCGACCAGCGCCCGCGCGTCGATGTCCGCACCGATCAGCACCGGCGGCCCTTCTGCCGGCTGCGGGGTGTCGGGCGGCGGGCGTTGAGCGTGCTCCATATTCCGCTGCCCATCCTAACCGCCGCCCGGATTCGGTTCCGCCGAGCTCACGAGCTGCAGTTCAGCAGTGGAAGCTGACGGCGAGCCGGATCTCCCCCCGCTCCCCGCTCAACCGGCCGCTGACGCTGCCGGAACGCTCGCCTTGCGCGATCGCGAGCGTCCCCTCCACGCCTCGGTAGAGGGAGGGCGGGTCGGAGGCGATAGTGTGCAGCGAGAGCCGCGCCGGAGGCACGCTGTAGGTGCCAGGTCCGTGGTAGTCGAAGATCGCCGCGTCCAGTTGATAGGGAGTCGATCCAAGGGAAAACCGCAGCGAGAGCCCATACCCAGCTGCGGCGGGTCCGCAGGCCAGTGGGCTCGCCTCGCGCAAGTCGGCGTTCAGCTCGCCGGCGATGGTGATCGATTCTGGCCGCGGGGCAGGAGCCGCAGCCGGCGGCGGCTGGTGGGTAAGCCGCCCAGCCGGCGATTGGGAGGGCGAAGGCTGTCCTTGGCCGAAGGGTGCCTCGCAGGAAACCGCGCAAATGAGCGCCAGCAGAGCCAAACCAAGGAGGAGGCGAACCCGCTTGGTGATCAGTCGATCACCACCGCCATCTGGTTGTAGGTCTGGTAGGCGGCCTCGAAGCTGGCAAATGAGATCCACTGCGGGCCATACCAGGGGTTGAAGACGAAGACGGTTCCGGCGTCCCTGTCCACTCCGATCACCGTCACGGTGTGCTCCACCGGGCCGGCGTACTGAACCCAACGCCCATCGAAGGCGAGGTAGTCATGGTGGGAGTGAGCCTGCCAGTCGAAGGAAACCCAGGCCACGACTGGGTGGCCACGCAGAACCGCGTCGTAGAGGTCCTGCGGATTGATCCCCTCCCCATCCCGCAGCACGCGGCCGCCGTACTGCCTAGCCACCCGGGCGATGGTCGGCGAGTAGGTCCCATAGCCTGTGAGAGCGACCTCGCTGCCGTTGGGATCGCCAACGAAATTGGTGTAGGCGTCACCCCAGCGCAGGGTCCCGTTCGAATCGTAGTAGGCGCGACGCCAATCGATCCCGACGTCGTTCAGCACCTGTGTCTGGCTGACGTTGATGCCCTCGCGGGTAAGCGCCATCTGGATCGCCGCCTCTTCACAGGAGAGCTCGTACTCCTGGTGGTGATAGGTGATGCCAGGGATGATGTTGCGCCGAGGCAGGGGAGGCGGCGGCGGCTCGACGTGGCGGCTTCCTGCCCCGCCGCCGGAGCCGGCAGCGGCGTGCGCGATGTCCCAGCCAGGCCAGGAGGCGCCCGCGGCCAAAGCCGGCGCGGCCCCGACTGCGTGCAGGCCGCCCCAACCGTCCAGGACCCAGCCCCCGGGCGCATTGGCCGCGGCATCTCGGCGCATGACGAGGCCGCGGGCGATGTCCCAGCCTGGCCAGGCGGTCCCGTTGGTGAAGTAGGGCGGCGACTGGCGAGCGCCGGCGCTGAAGGGGTGAACGCCACCCCAACCGTCAAGCACATAACCGGCGACCGCCGTCCCGGCGGAGTCGGGCGTCAGGCCCACAGCGCGAGCGATATCCCAGCCTGGCCAGGACGGGCCATTCCCGCTGTTCGGGGGCAGCGTGTGGCCGCCTGCATTGAAGGGGTGAAGGGCACCCCAGCCGTCGAGGACATAGCCCGCCACTGAGGTGTCGCTGGAGTCGGGCAGGAGCACAATCTGACGGGCGATGTCCCAACCTTGCCAGTAGGGCCCATTGGCTATCGGAGGCGGCGCCGGCATGCCGGCGCCGAACGGATGCAGTCCGCCCCAGCCGTCGAGCACATAGCCCGCCGCCGACTGAGAGTTGGAGCCGGGTATGAGAGCGATGCCACGAGCGATGTCCCAGG
>NZ_JBPCPN010000031.1:0-6732 GCF_050999135.1 Candidatus Dormiibacter sp.
GAGCCTCTTGGTGGTGTGGGTGTGTGGAAGCTCCTGCACCTTAGCCGGAGGCTCTGTGCTTCTCTATGCTGCTTTTCTCGTCGTCTCATCCACCTCCGGTGTCACGAGGGTGTCCGGACGTGCTCAGCGGCAGAGGGCGAATCAGGCGGCTCAGTTGGTGGGGTTACCGACCGCCGAGCCCCGGAGGCGATCCACTCGCTCCGCGGCGGGGGCGTAGCAGTCGGCAAGGTAGTCGAGCACCATCCGGCGGGCCGCGAAGTTGGCGGCGGTGTGGCTGATCGAGTCCCGCATCATGGCCAGCCAGCGCTGCGGCAGCCCAGCGGAGTCTCGGGCATAGAAGGCTGCGGCCACATCGCCCTCGAGCAGCTCAAAGAGTGCGTTGGCTTCGCCGGCGTCATCGGCCTGGGGCGTTTCAAAGCTGACCGAGGAGGGGATCGCCCAGCCTGCCGTCGGCCGGTACCCCTCGTCCCACCAGCCGTCCAGGATGCTCAGGTTGAGGACGCCGTTGATGCCTGCCTTCATTCCCGACGTGCCGCTCGCCTCCAGCAGACGCCGCGGATTGTTCAGCCAGACGTCCGAGCCCTGGACGAGAAGCCTGGCGACTTCGATGTCGTAGTCCTCGAGGAAGGCTATCCGCGGTTCCTCACGCGCGAGCTGAACTATCTCGCGGAGGATCGCCTTGCCCGGCAGGTCGGCCGGGTGCGACTTGCCTGCGAAGACGAACTGGACCGGCCGCTCACTGCCGTTGACCAGCGCATGCAGCCGCTCGCGGTCGGTGACTAGCAGGTTGGCGCGCTTGTAGGTTGCAAAGCGGCGGCTGAAACCCACCACCAGCGCTTCCGGGTCGAGGCCGCCGCCCTCGCCGGCTGATCTTGCATGGCGGACCAGCCGATGGCGCAGCTGAGTATGCGCCGCCCATAGGGCGGCGGCATCGATGTTCTCCACACCCGCCCACCGCCGGTCATCCGCGCTCAAGTCCCACCAGTCCTGGGCCACGTGCAGCTGCAGCAGTGCCGCCAGCTCGGGGGAAACCCAGCTCGGCAGATGAACACCGTTGGTGACCGAGCCGATCGGAATCTCGCTCTCCGGCAGGCCGGGCCAGGCGTCCTTCCAAAGACGCCGAGAGACTTCGCCGTGCAGCTTGGAGACACCCACCGAGCAGCCTGCCGATCGCAGGCCGACGTAGGTGGTGCAGAGCGGCTCGTCAGTGGAGCCGGGCTGCTTGCGGCCCAAATCCAGGAAATGCTCAAGATCCATGCCAATCTCGTCCAGGTAGGGGCTGAGCAACTGCTGCACCAGGTGGGGAGGGAAGAAGTCGCTGCCAGCGGCGATGGGCGTATGGGTGGTGAAGATGAGGCTGGCCCGGGCGGCCTGCTCAGCGGTCGCGGCCGTCAGTCCGCGCTCCCTTTTCAGGAAGTTGAATCGCTCACTGGCGACCAGGAAGCCATGCCCCTCGTTCATGTGGAAGACAGTGGCCTCGATCTCCAGCGCCCGCAGCGCCCGCACCCCGCCGATACCGAGAACCATCTCCTGCGGCAGGCGGCGGTGCGCCTCCGGGACGTACAGGCGGTCAGTGATCGAGCGGAATTCGGGCTGGTTCTCGGGCAGATCGGTATCCAGCAGGTACAGGGCGACACGGCCGACCTGAGCTTTCCAAACAGCCACAGTGACAGTCGCGGGGCCGAGCGGACAGCTGACGGTGAGCGGCAGGCCGCTCCGATCCAGAACCCGGCTGATGGGGAGCTGGGGGAAGTCGCTGGCTGTGTATTCCTCGAACTGACCACCATCCTCACCGATCCGCTGGTGGCCGAAGCCCTGGCGGTAGAGGAGTCCAACACCGACCAGCGGTAGGCCCAGGTCGCTGGCTGCCTTCAGGTGGTCGCCGGCCAGGATGCCGAGGCCGCCCGAGTAGATGGGGAGGGCTTCACTGATGCCGAACTCGAGCGAGAAATACGCAATCTGCAGCCTTGCGTCCCCGGTGTCGAACGCAGGCGCACGGGATTTGTACGCGGCGCGGGCTGCGCGGGCTTCGCTCAGGGCCGCCTGAGCCGGAGGTCGCTGGAGAGCAGCCTCGGCCCCCGCCTCACCCAGACGCGCCAGGAGCACCACCGGGTTACGGTTCGACTCCTCCCAGAGCTGCGAGTCGAGCGCTTTGAACAGCGCCTGCACGCGGGGTTCCCAGGACCAGAAGAGGTCCAGGGCAAAGTCTCTGAGCTCAGCGAGCACCGTGTGATCTTAGGAAACCCTGCCGGTGCAGCCTCAGAAAAGGACGCGGCAGAACCTGGACCACCCGGGGCAAGTTGTAGGTAAGCAAGAAGAGCCCAGGTGACGCGGGAGGGGGTCGTCGCTAGACATTCGGTCAGCGGATCGGAACACCGAACAGCAACTCGGAGAGGGACCTGTGGAGCCAATCGCTGTACCGCTTGCGGCTCCAGCCGCGATCCTGGACGAGCATCCGATACAGATCTGGGCTCGTCAAGGCCCACAGGATATCGGCTGCCTCCCCGCGCAAGGGTCGCCGTCGCACTGTGCCGTGCCATCTCAGCGGCCGAAAATGGCTCCCGCCTCCTCACCGCTGACCGGCGCGCGGTCCCCATTTACGCCCTTATGGGAGCGGACGGTGAACTGGTGTCGTAGGAGCCCTCCCTCGCCGGTTGAACCAGTCGAGCAATCCTGTTTAGGCGCAGGTGTCGATTCTGGACGCGTTCCTCAGCGGCCGAAGCTGAGAGCAGAGTAGATCGCCGCAAGCCCAGAGCCGGGGCGCCGGGCGAGGAGCCGGGTGTCGCGAAAGCCGGCCTCGCGAGACACTCGCTCCCACGACCTGTAGGACAATGGGTGAGGGACCCAGTGGTTGCCCCGGTCGGTGTCGTACTCGACCACCACCAGCCTGCCGCCCGGCCGCAGCAGCGCGCCGACCTGCTGAAGAACGGCCGCCTGGTCACGGCTGAAGTGCAGCGAGTTGGCCATGAGCACCCCATCTCGCGCGGCAAGTCCCAGTGGACGGCTGAAGTCCGCCTCCAAGTAGTCAACGTGGGTCGCGGGAAAGGCGGCCGCCAGAGTCGCTCCCTGCCGGCGCAAGGCTGCGCGGTCGCGGTCGACCGACGTGATGCGCCCGGATGGCCCAAGCAGATCGGCCAGGGCCAGCGTGAACGCCCCGCCGCCTGAGCCAAGCTCAATCCACTCGAGGCCACCCCCCTCGACACCGCCTCTGATCAGGGCGACGTGTTCGGCGTGTTCCATCGCTTCAGCCGCCGGGGGGAGTTGACCCGGCGCCGGCGTGCAGAGCCGCCCACGACCTCCACTGAGGAGCCGAGCGACAGATGACCGCTGATGAGCCTCACTGCCGCGAACTTCGAGGCGGCCCGTGACTACGCCGACTTCTCGAGCAACTCATTCGCCACCCATGTGGCGACGCGTTCCGGGAAGGGGGCGCTCAAGCCGAGGACGAGGTGCCGGAAGCCGCCGTCGATCGCCTTTGCGATCGCCTGGCGGGTCTCGTCGGGGTGCTCGTAGGAGACGTGCAGGGCGATGGAGCGGGTGATCGACGCTGAGTCGCGGCCGATCTCGGCGCAGAGGCGGTCTAGCACGGCGCTGCGACGAATGGGATCGAGCGTCGAGTCATCGTGGCCGCCGCCGGGAGTGTTCCACAGGTCGGCATGCTCGGCGACCACGCGTAAGGTCGCGGTCGAGCGGCCCCCGATCATGATCGGTGGATGCGGCTGTTGGACCGGTTTGGGATTGCAAAACGCTCCTTTGAGGTGGAGATACGTCCCGTCGAAGTCGAATGGTTGGGGTTCGGTCCACAGCCGCCGGATGACCGTGCAGGCTTCAGCCAGGCTCGCCACCGCGTGGTCGGCGTCGTGATAGGGCAGGCCGTGTGCGTCGTACTCCCGCCGCGCCCAGGGGATACTTGGACGTGAGCCGGCGCCGATGCCGAAATCGAGCCGCCCACCGGAGACGATGTCGACCGTCGCGGCGATCTTCGCCAACATGGCCGGCGGCCGGAACCGGTTGCTCGTCACCAGAATCCCGAGGCGAAGTCGTTCGGTCTGAGCAGCGAGCGCGGAAAGCAGTGTCCAGCCTTCGAAGATCGGGCCACCCGGGTCGCCGCCGATTGGAAACAGGTGGTCGAAGAGCCAGGCATGTTCGAGCTGCGGAATGGCATCCGCCTCTCGCCAGACTCGCAAGATCTCGGGATAGGTGACCTGCTGAGGAGCGGTCGAGATCCCAAATCGGACTTCCTTCGGGTGCGCCATGCGCTGTCTCCTTGACTGGCCGATCCCCGGCCCGGGTTGCCGCGGGGCTCGTGCTCGGCTCCGATACAAATCTATTCAAGTCCAGACGGGGCTCCGCGCCGAGCAGCTGCAGCTCGAGGACGTCGGCGGCCGCCGCCGCCGCGGCGAAAGGATCCGGCCGATCGCGTTGCAAGCCCAGGTCCCGCAGCTACAGGTCCTCGATGACGTCGCCGGCCGAGCTGCGACCGTGAACCGTCGGAGCGAGTCGCACCACAGACGAGCGCACGCCGCGTCCGGCGAAAGAAAGTGCCGCCTGCGCACCCGCGATCCCGGGGATGAGCATTCGGCGCCGGCGCGTGTTGTTCGGTTGCGATCCGTCCCGGGGCGACGCCGAGCGTCCCGGAAGCGATGACGAGAGGCCGATCCGAGCCCTCGAGTGCGGCTCCGAGCGCTTCAATGGCGCGTGCATCCGTCTGGGCGGCGGCCTCGAACTGGGAGAAGTCGTGGTTGTAGGCGAGGTGGATGATCCCGTCGGACCCTCGCGCCCCAGCGCTCAGGCTCCAGGTCGTCGAGAGCGCCGCCCTGCACTCGTGCCCCGGCGGCGGCGAGGGCAGCGGCGGAGGCGTCCGAGCGAGCGAGGCCGATGACCTCGTGGCCCGCACCCATGAGGTCCGCAACGACGGCAGAGCCGATAAATCCGGACGCGCCGGTGACAAATTCACGCATGAGGCTTGACTCCTGAAGTCGTCGGCAGGGCGGGGGAAGCAGGGGAGGGATCGACTTGCTGCTGAAAGCGGCTGGAGAGCCAAAACTCCTGGTAAACGCTCCCAATGAGCTCGAAGGGGAAAAAGTGGAGCGGGAGACGGGGCTCGAACCCGCTACCTCAACCTTGGGAAGGAGTTGCTCTGCCCGCGGCACTCCGACGGCTCACCTTTGAATTGAACTGGAGCTGGTTACTGCACATGCGTGTCTGGAGAACCTCTACCTAAGCGGTGCTTCGAAGCCGATGTGTAGGCATGTCAAAGCGGTTTCTTGCGAACCAGTCTTGCCTTGGACTGCGGGCGTAACCGTGCCCAGGTGATGCCCGACTGGGCGGCGAGTAGCATGATCAATGTGGCTACCAACCGCAAGCCGGAGTCTGAGCGATACCCGCTGGACCAGGCCCTCGACGAGGAGGTAGCCACTATCTTCAAGGACGACCCAAAGTTCAAAGAAGGGCTGCGTCAGACCGCCAAGCGGGTCCGTGGAGGTGAGGAGACTCTGGTTCCGAACGCAGACGTCCGGCGGCGGCTCAAGCGGATGGGACTGCCGCTCGACGATGACGTGGAGGCTTGAGGCTCTACTGGACCGAGCGTTCGTTGGCCGACCTGGAGGAGTTGGCTGAACGAGCCCCCGCCCAGGCTGCCAGGGTCTACGACGCGATCCAGTGGTTGGCCCGGCAGCGCTTTGCCGATCTGGGCCGGCACGTACCAGAGCTCAACTGCCGCTATTGGCCAGCACCGCCCCATGGCATCTTCTACCTGGTCGAAGGCGGCGAACTGAAGGTCCTGCGGATTTGGGACTCGCGGCGCAGTCGTGGACCCCGCTAGTTAGGAGGCGAGCCTCCTTGATGGGAGATGGTCCGAGTCGCGCGGGACCGTCCCATAAGAGGATCCGGCTTGCGGGACCGTCTGCGCAGCCTGCAGACCGCTTCAGAGAGCGAACTCTGGTTCGACTGGTTGGGTGCACGAGGACGTGGCGAGGACCGGCTCATCACCTCATGGGTGTCGAAATCCGGCCCTGTTATTCGACGTCCATGTGTTCGGGTCCGGCACATACCGAGGCGGCGGGCCGTGGCGACCGGTCAACATTCAGAGAAGGAGTGAACGTGGCGAGTGAATTGGTCGTTGATTTGTTCGTATCCGCCGATGGGTGGGCAGGGGGTGACGGACTGCCCGGCTTCTTCGGCTACGCGGGTCCGGATCTGGATGCCTGGGCCAATGCGGAAAAGGCCCAGCCCGAGATCGTGATCATGGGACGGCGGACGTACGAGAGCTTCGTCGCGCAGGCGTACGCGCCGGATGACCTGATGGCAATGGAGAAGGTGGTCGTCTCCAGAACCCTCAAGGACGTTGCGTGGCCTAACACGCGGATCGTCGGCAGCCTGGATGGCATCGTGGGGCTCAAGGCCGACAGCGAGGTCCGCTTGCGCACCTGGGGAAGTATGTCCCTGGTTCGGCAGCTTCTGGGCGCAAAGCTGGTCGACCGGCTCCGGCTTATGATCTTCCCACTGCTTGCCGGTGAGGCCGGCCGCGAGGCAGCGTTCGCTGGTGTAGCCAGCGCCGATCTCCGCCTCACCGATCACCGGGTGCTCGACGGCCGGATCGTTCTCACCGAGTACCGGCCCACCGGCGGCGACATTCCGCGGGCCTGAAGGCCCCCCCGTCCGTCACCGGTTGCGTCCTGGGGGGTCCCCGGGATGCGGCCGTTATCGACCCCTGCCTGGTCCAGGTCGCGT
>NZ_JBPCPN010000038.1:0-91911 GCF_050999135.1 Candidatus Dormiibacter sp.
GGGCGGAGAGCGCCTACTTCAAAGAAGGCGTCGACCTGCTCGAGCTGGCTTCACGTGCCCGCGAGCTGTTCCAAAGTCAGGAACCGGCCGAAAAACGAAAGCTCCTCAATTTCGTACTTTCGAACTCTTCCTGGCGAGAGGGCCGGCTCACCGCTACTTACCGCAAGCCCTTCGATTTGATCTCAGAAACGGCGGTCCAGGCGGCCGAGCTGGCCCAGACCGAGCCCTTCACGGTGGTCGACGGGGTGGTTTCTGAGAACTGGCGGAGAGGGAGGGATTCGAACCCTCGAGGCGGTTGCCCGCCTACGGCATTTCCAGTGCCGCGCCCTCGACCGGACTAGGCGACCTCTCCTTCACGTTGGCGACGTGTCAGTTTAGTCAGCCGCCTCCTCGCTGCCATCCTGGGACCAGCGCGTGTGGAAGGCCCCAGGCCTGTCCAGCCGGCGATAGCCGTGGGCGCCGAAGTAATCTCGCAAGCCCTGGATCAGGTTCGCGGGGCTCCGCTCCCGGCGGTAGCCGTCGTAGTAGGCAAGGGCCGAGCTGAAGGCGGGCACAGGCACGCCCAACCCAACTGCGGCGCCCACCACCCGCCGCCAGGCTTCCTGCGCGTGGTTCACTGCGTCTCGGAAGTAAGGGGCCAGCAGCAACTGAGGGAGCTCGCGGTCCTCATCGTAGGCGGCTTTGATACGGTCCAGGAAGCGAGCGCGGATGATGCAGCCGCCGCGCCAGATGGTGGCTATCTGACCCAAATCCAACTCCCAGCCGTACTCTCGGCCGGCCGCAGTCAGCTGCTCGAAGCCCTGCGCATAGGCCACCACCTTGGAGGCGTAGAGCGCCGTTCGGATGTCCTCCACCAGCCCCTCGGTCGCCCTGCCGGCGGGACCCCGCAGCACTCGCGCAGCGGCCAGCCGCTGCTTCTTCTGGGCCGACAGGGCGCGGGCGAACACCGCCTCGGTGATGGCCGTGACCGGCACCCCCAGCTCCAGAGCTGACTGCGAGGTCCAGCGGCCCGTGCCCTTCTGCTCCGCCTCGTCCACCATCACGTCGACCAGCGGCTTACCGCTGGTGTCGTCGACTTTGGCCAGCACGGCGGCGGTGATCTGGATCAGGTACGAGTCCAGGTCGCCTTCGTTCCACTGCTGGAAGATTCGGGACTCCTCGGCAGCGCTCAGGCCGAGACCTGAGCGCATGAGGTCGTAGGCCTCGGCGATGAGCTGGATGTCGGCGTACTCGATCCCGTTGTGCACCATCTTCACGTAGTGACCGGCGCCATCCGCACCGATGTAGGCGCAGCAGGGCACGCCCTCGACCTGAGCCGCAATCTGCTTGAAGACGGGCTCGACCCGCAGGTAGGCCTCCCGGGTACCGCCGGGCATGAGGCTGGGCCCGTGGAGAGCGCCCTCCTCCCCACCGGAGACGCCGCTGCCGAGAAAGCTGAAACCCGCCCCCTCAAGCTCCCGCGCTCGACGCCGCGTGTCCTGGAAGAACGAGTTGCCACCGTCGATCAGAATGTCGCCCTGGGTGAGATGCGGCAGCAGCTCGGTGATCGCGGCGTCCACCGGCTGGCCCGCCTTGACCATGAGCAGGATGGGTCGCGGCGGCTCGATGCTGGCCACGAAATCCGCAACGCCGCCGGCCGGAAGGAACGTGCCCTCGTCGCCGTGCTCAGCCAGGAGCCGGTCGGTCCGGGCTCGAGTGCGGTTGTAGACGGCCACTGCGACGCCACGGCTCGCGATGTTGCGGGCCAGGTTCTGCCCCATCACCGCCAGGCCGAACACCCCGAACTGCGCCTCTGCCCTGCGGGCGCTCACGCCAAGGACCCCAGAATCTGTAGGCCACCGGGCCCAGCCACTATCACCGCTTGGGTGAGGCCGCAGAAAAGGCCGTGCTCGATGACCCCGGGCACCGACTTGAGGCCGGCTGCCGTCTGCTCGGGCCGCTCCAACCCCCCGGCAAAACTCAGGTCAAGGATGAGGTTCCCATTGTCAGTCAGATATGGCTGTTCGGTGCCCCCGCGCAGCAGCCAGCTCGCTCCCAGCGCCTCCAGCCGGCGTGCGGTCTGCGGCCAGAGGAAGGGCGCCACCTCGACAGGTACCACTCCCCGCCCGAGTCGATCCACCAGCTTGCTGGCATCGGCGATGACCACGAAGCGCTCCGCGTTGAGCGCCACCAGCTTCTCGCGGAACATGGCTCCGCCCCGGCCCTTGACCAGGCTCAGGTCGGGCGCGATCTCGTCGGCGCCGTCGACTGCCAGGTCCAGCGACCGGGGCAAGGCCGCCTCGACAGGCAGCATCTCCACTCCCGCCTCACGACCCAGCTCAGCGCTGGTCAGAGAGGTGGCCAGACCCCGCAGGCGCAAGCCTCGGGCAGTGAGATCCCGCAAGCCTGTGATGAAGTGGTGGGCTGTCGAACCGGTGCCGAGGCCCAGCAGCATTCCGTCTCGCACCAGCGCCAGGGCACGCTCGGCGGCAGCACGCTTCCAGCGCTCGGACTCAGCCTCCACAGGCCCTGCGCAGCTCGCGTATGCCCCCTGTCAGCCCGTCGGGATGGCCGAACACCGAGGTGCCCGCCACCAGCAACGTGGCGCCCGCCGCGGCGCAGAGAGGGGCGCTGGCGGCGTCAATGCCGCCGTCCACCTCGATCTCGACTGTGGGCGCCAGATCCCGTACCCGGCCGATCTTGGCAGGGCTGGAGGCGATGAAGCGCTGGCCGCCAAAGCCGGGCTCCACAGTCATGACGAGAACCATGGGCACCAGGTCCACCAGCTCCCGCAACATTCCCACCGGGGTGCCGGGATTGAGGACCAGGCCGGGCTGTGAACCCGCTTCCCGGATGGCTGTGAGGGTCCTGTAGAGCGAGGTGGTGGACTCGACCTGAACCAGTATGAAGTCGGCTCCCGCCGAGGCGAAGGAGCTCACGTACTGCTCGGGCCGCTCCACCATCAGGTGCGCCTCCACCGTCAGTTCTGGCGCCGCTCGCTTGACAGCTCTCACCACATCCGGGCCGAAGGTCAGGTTGGGCACGAAGTGGCCGTCCATCACGTCGACCTGCACCCGCTCGCAGCCGGTGGCCTGCACCTCTCGCACCTGCTCCCCCAGCCGCGTCAGGTCAGCGGCCAGGATGGAGGGGACGATCTGGATCAAACGCTGCCCAGCTCGCCGGCGGCGGCCCGATCCACCAGGTACTCGGCGCTCGGGATGAGGCCGGCCGGCACCTCCCCCCTATCTGCCCGCGACAGCGCCTCGCTCTTGTCGCCACCGGTGATTAGGAACACCGTGCGCCCTGCTCGGCGCAGCGTCTCCAGGCCCAGGCTGACGCGGTCGGGCGGTGGTTTGGGCGCGCCGTGCACGGCTACGACGCTGGCTTCGCTGTGGAGCGCGGGGCTGCCCGGGAAGAGCGAGGCCGTGTGGCCGTCGGGGCCCATGCCGAGCAGGACCAGGTCGAGCGGCGCCAGACCCTCGACCACCTGGGCGTAAGCGGCGGCAGCCTCCTCCGCGCCCAACTCGGCAGCCATGCGGTGCACAGTGGCCGGCTGCACTCGATCCAGCAGCGAACGGCGGGCCATGAGGTAGTTGCTCTCGGGGTGTTCGGGCGGCACGCAGCGCTCGTCGCCGAAGAGGATGGTGACCCGACCCCAGCTGACCGGCGCCTCGGCCAGGATCTGGTAGCAGCGGGCGGGCGTCGAACCTCCTGCCAACACCAGCGTCCGGGCGCCGCCTTGGATCGCCGCCGCCACCAACCTGGCGCCCGCGCGGGCGACTGCCTCTGCGTCGTCTTGGACCTGGAGGTTCATCCGAGCGCGTCCTGCAGCTCTGCCGCCGCCGACAGCGAGCGCATGAAGACACGGTCTCGGCGGGCTACTGCCAGAGCCTGAACCAGGAGTTCGGACTCATCCTGCGGCGGCAGGGCCAGCCGCTGCCGTATGGCCGGCTGGCCGGCCAGCTCGATGGTCATGTGAGCGTGGTCGTCCCGCTCCGGGTGCAGCTCGATGGTGTCGAGACAGCGAAGGCCGCCGCTTTCCGCCTCCAGACGAAGCCTCGTCGCCGTTCCCCTGGGCAGCGTCGTCCTGCCCGAGGAGCGCAGAGCCACCGGGATCAAAGCTCCGCCGGGCGCTTGGTAGATGGCGTCAGCGTGCTCGTCGGTCACCGCCGCTGCCCGCAGCAGGCGCCAGCCCAGGGCGCCGGCGATCCAGCCGGTGAGCAGCGAGCCTCCGACCCAAGCCGCCTGCCCCTCCCCTGCGCAGTCGATGTCGAACCGCTCAATTCCACGCAGCAGACCCCGTCGCTCGGACGGCGAGAAGAACTGGCTGAGGCTTTCCCGCCAGGGCCGCTGCCGCGACCAATGGAGGTCAGCGAAGCCTATCCGGCCGCCGAGCCGATCGGCCAGGCCGGCGAACTCCAGGAAGGCGGTGACAGGCTTCTCAAAACCTGCTGAATCCACAATCAGCACGTCGCAGATGGCGAGAGCGTCGCGCAGGCCGCGCTCGCCCAGCGGGGGAGTGCCCGCCCACCAGAGGTACGTCGGCACGTCGGCGACCAGCAATGGCTCGACAAAGCTCGCCAGATGGTCGGCCGCCGCGCCGCTCACCGACAGGTAGATCTGTTCCCGCTGGATGGTCTCGCCGCGGACCAACTGATGGGCTTCGGTGACGATCTCCGCATCCAGAGTCGGGCGTTCCTTCTCCCCCGCCCGACGGATGACGACTGCGCGCAGAGGGTGACTGGCCGCCATTCTCTCCACCACCTCCTGCGTCTCTTCCGCCCGCGCTTGGGAGCCTACGCAGACAACCAGGTTCATGACGCTGTTGCGGGGGTGGGGGTGGCCCTGGTCCTCCGCTTCCGTGTGCGAGATGTCGTGATGGAGCTCGGCCAGATGGCTCAGCACCTCGCCGAGCGTGACCCCCTTGCCGGTCCAGCGGCGCTCCCGCACCCGGTCGCTGTGGAGTCTGGCTACGGACGATGCCATTCGCACCCGTCGTTTGCGAGCAGCAGATCCGAGGCCAAGGGCCCCCAGCTGCCGGCAGCGTAGGTCTGCAGCGGCGGCTCGTGCGCTCGCCAGCTCTCCTCGATCGGGTCGATCAAGCTCCAGGCGGTCTCCACCTCGTCGGAGCGAGTGAAGAGCGTGGGATCGCCCAGCATGCAGTCGACCAGGAGGCGCTCGTAGGCATCGGGCGCGTCATCCAGGAACGAGGTGGTGTAGAGGAAGTCCATGTTGACGCTGCGAATGACGAGCCCGGCGGTGGGCACCTTGGCCCCAAAGCGCAGCGAGATCCCCTCTTCCGGCTGGATCCTGAGCACTATGGCATTGGGCTCCAGCTCCCGGCTTGCCTCGCGGCCGAAGGTGAGGTGCGGCGGCCGCTTGAACTGGACGCGGATCTCAGTCACCTGCTTCGGCAGCCGCTTGCCTGCGCGCAGGTAAAACGGCACTCCCGCCCAGCGCCAGTTGTCGACCTGGAGCCTGATGGCAGCGTAGGTCTCGGTCTCCGAATCCCTGGCAACGTTGTTTTCGTCCCGGTAGCCCGCCACCTCCTCGCCCAGCACCCAGCCCTTCTCGTACTGCGCCCTGACGGTTTGTGTGCGCACGTCCTCTGAGCTGAGCGGTCGGACCGCCCGCAGCACCTTCACCTTCTCATCCCTCACGGCCATCGACTCGAAGGCCACGGGAGGCTCCATCGCCACCAGCGTGAGCAGCTGCAGAGCGTGGTTCTGCACGATGTCGCGGAGCGCGCCGGCGCGATCGTAGTAGGCGCCGCGGTTCTCCACCCCGAGCGGCTCAGCGACAGTGATCTGCACATGGTCCACCAGCTGGCAGTTCCAGACAGGCTCGAAGATGGCGTTGGCGAAGCGAAAGGCGAGGATGTTCTGGACTGTCTCCTTGCCGAGGTAGTGATCAATGCGGTAGAGGCTCTCCTCGGGAAAGACGCTGCGCAGAGTCTGGCCCAGCTCGCGGGCTGACCGAAGGTCGGTTCCGAAAGGCTTCTCGACGATGATCCGGCGGTAGCCGGCGCCTCGGTTCAGACCCTGCGACTTGAGCTGATTGGCGATCATGCCGTATGTCGGCGGCGGCGTGGCGCAGTAGAACACGACGTTGCCCCCCGTGTGGCGCGCCTTGTCGAGCTCTGCCAACCGCTTCGCCAGGGCCTTGAAGTCGTCAGCCTTGGCGAAGTCCACAGGCAAATACTCCAGGTCCTTGGCGAAATCCTTGATCGCCTCCTTGTCGGCCGGCTGAGTCCGGGAATGCTCGGCGATGGTGTCGATCGCCAGCTTGCGAAAGGCGTTGCTGTCCAGCTTGTCGATGGCGGCGCCGACGAGCGTAAAGCCGGCCGGCAGGAGCCGGTTGCGGTGCAGGTTGTACAGCGCCGGCAGGAGCTTGCGATGACTCAGATCGCCGGTGGCGCCAAAGATGACCATCAGCGCGGGAGCCGCGGACCGGTACTCGCTCAGCCCTGCCGCCAGCCGGTTCTCAGGCAACTCCTCCGGCCGGCTGACCGGCGCGATCAGCTGGCCGTCGCCCCGACCGCCATCCGGCTCGGCTCCCGCCGCGACCTTCTTGGTCCGCGGTCGGGTCTTCCCCTTCATGGCCGGGTCGACTTCACCGCGTGGCCTCCGAATTGATTTCGCATCATGGCCAGCATGCGGTCGGAGAAAGTGTCCTCCAGCCGGCTGCGGAATCTCTCGTAGAGCGCCATCGTGATGGTCGGCGAGGGAACCGCCTGCTCGACAGCGGCCAGCACAGTCCAGCGGCCTTCACCAGTGTCCTCGACATAGCCCTTGATGCTCTCCAGGCCGGGGTCCTTGGTCAGCCCGTCGGCGATCAGGTCCAGCAGCCACGAGCGCACGACGCTGCCCTCCCGCCAGGCTTCGGCGATCGCTCCCATGTCCATGCCGGGAAAGTGCTCGGCGGCCTGCATGATGTGAAAGCCCTCCGCGTACGCCTGCATCAGCGCGTACTCGATGCCGTTGTGCACCATCTTGACGAAGTGGCCCGAGCCCTCCGGGCCTGTATGAACCAGGCCGCCGCCCTCCGGCGCCAGAGCCTTGAAGATCGGCTCGCAGTGCTGGTAGGCGTCGTCGGGGCCACCAATCATCAGGCTGTAGCCGTTCTGCAGGCCCCAGATGCCACCCGAGGTGCCCGCGTCGAGGTAGCTCAGGCCGCGCTGCTTCAGCACCTCGGCATCCTGCATCGCCAGCTTCCAGTTGGTATTGCCCCCGTCGATGACCACGTCGCCCCGCTGCCCCAGTTCGGAGAGCTTCTTGATGGTCTGAGAGGTCGGGTCGCCGGCCGGCACCATCACCCAGAAGATCCGCGGCCTCTCTCGAAGCTTGTCGACCATCTCGTCCAGGCTGCCGGCCCCTTCGGCCCCGCCTTCAACCGCCTTCTGCACAGCCTCTTGGGAATGGTCGAAGGCAACCACCTGATGGCCGTGGCGGAGAAGCCGCGTGACCATATTGCCGCCCATCCGGCCGAGGCCGATCATGCCTATCTGCATTGCTGCGCTCCTTTGCGTAGTGAGTTCGAGGTCAGTTGCTCACCCTTTCGATGGCGGCGGCCAGCCCGGCCCAGGCGGTCCTTGGCGAGCTGCCCAAATTCACGCGCAGCACAGGCAGGTGACGAGACTGAAGGGACTGCAGATCCCCCAACGCCTGCGCCTGCTTCAGAGTCGAGAAGCTGTAAGGCTCCCCCGGGATGGCGGCGTCCCTGGCGTCCTCCTGCACGATCTGCAGGAACAACCCGGTGGCCGGTCCGCCCTTGTGAAGCTGACCCGTGGAGTGGAGGAAGCGGGGACCGTAGCCGGCGGTGGTGGCGAGCTTCGTCCGGTCCCGAACATGTCTGCGGATCCGGCTCAGCGCCGCCTCCGATTCACGACTGCGAGCTGTGTACGCCATGATCGCGAAATAGGAGCCGGACTTAGCGCGCTTGAGCAGCTTGGCTACGGCAGCGGTGGCTTCGCTGGGGCTGACCTGATCGACGGTCGGAAAGGCGCCTGCCTTCTGCCAGGCGGCCAGCGCTTTCTTGGTGTTGTCCTTGCTCTCCTGGACGTTGGGCTGGTCGAACGGATTGATGCCCAACACCGAGCCTGCCAGCGCCGTGGCGATCTCCCAGAGCAGCATCTCGCCGGCCAGGTCCAGCTCGTCGCGCAGGGTCAGGGTGATCACAGGCAGGCCGGCTTTCTCCAATGCTGCAACAGGAGCGATTTCCGGGTCCCTAGCCATCCGGGTGTAGACGAAGACTCGGTCCTGACCGTAAACGGCAGGGGGGCCGAGACTCTCCCCCTCGATGGGGATGATGCCTTTGCCCTGCTTGCCTGTGCTCTCGGCGACCAGCTGCTCCAACCAGTAGCCGAAGGTCGCCACCTTGGGGGACATCACCAGCGTAAGCTTGTCCCTGCCGCCAGCGGCCAGCGTGCCCAGGGTGGCACCGAGCCAGGCGCCCGGATTCTTCTCCACCGGCAGGCCCGCATCGCAAGCGTGCGCCATCTCCTGGGCCCTTTCCAGGAAGGCGGCCAGATCGACACCCAGCAGCGCCGCTGGGACCAGACCGAAATACGACAGCGCGGAATAGCGTCCGCCGATGTCAGGCGGGTTGAGGAAGATCCAGCGGAAATCCCGCTCGGCGGCCAGCTTCTCCAGGGAGCTGCCGGGATCTGTGATGACCGCGAAATTGCGCTCAGGCTTCTTGCTGCCTGACTCCTTCACCGCCTCCCAGAAATATGCGAGGTGGGAGAGCGTCTCCAGAGTCCCGCCCGACTTGCTGGCCGCGATGAAGAGGGTGTCAGCGGGGTCGATGCGGCGGCGCAGGGCCAGCAGCGAGCCGGGATCCGTGGTGTCGAGGACGTGGAATCGCGGCAGGCCCTTGCGGTCGCCAAACGTTGCCCGAAAAACATCTGGTGCCAGGCTGGAACCGCCCATACCGAGCAAGACCACGTCCTCGTAGGTCCGCGCGTCGCGCGCCTTGCTGAGCAGCCCGGGTGCCTGCTCCTGCATCTTCTCAGCCACACTGAGCCAGCCCATCCACTTCTGCGGTTCGGTGCCCGCGACGAAGAGAGACGCATCCTTCGACCAGAGCTTCTTCGGCGCTTCGCGCTTCTGGAGCTTGGCCACCGTCTCATCCACTGCCGGCTGGAGCGTCCCCAGCGAGTGCCACATGCGCGGGCCTCGGCCGCTCTTGATCTCCTTGGCAGCCTCCTTCAGGGCGCCAAGCAGGCTCTCAAAGGACTTCTCGAAGGCGTCCACACCCTCGACCTCGAGCTGCCTGGTGACCTCCGTGAGCTCGATGCCGAGCGAGGCCAGCTCCGCCAGCTGCCGCATGGCCAGATCAAGGTTGTCGTCCAGGCTCCGGCGAACCTCGCCGTGCTCGCGGAAGGCGGCCAGTGTTGCGGGTGGCACCGTATCGACAGTGGCAGGTCCGATCAGCTCCTCCACGTACATGGTGTCGTGATAGCGCGGATCCTTGGTCGACGTGCTCGCCCAGAGACAGCGTTGGCGCTGGGCGCCCGCCTTCGCCAACGCCTTCCAGCGCGGACCTGCGTGCAGTTGCTGGAAGTGCTGGTAGGCGGTCTTCGAATTGGCGATGGCGGCCTTGCCCAGCAGGGCTGTCAGGCGCCGCCGCTCGGCGGGATCGTTGGTCGCCTGGATTCGCTCGGTAAGCAGCTTGTCAACTTTGGAATCGACCCGGCTCACGAAGAAGCTCGCGACGCTGGCGACCTGGCTCAGATCACCACCCTTCTTCTGCAGATCCTCCAACCCGGAGAGATAGGCGTTCACCACCTGGTCGTAGCGATCGATGGAGAAGATGAGCGTGACGTTGATGTTCACGCCCTCGCCGATCATCTGCCGGATCGCCGGCAGTCCTGGCTTCGTGGCAGGAATCTTGACCATCACGTTCGGGCGATCAGCCCGCCGCCACAGGTCGCGCGCGATGCCGACCGTCTTCTTGGTGTCTTGCGCAGCCACCGGCGAGACCTCGATGCTGACGTAGCCGTCGGCACCCCGGGTCTGGTCGTAGACCGGGCGGAAAACATCAGCCGCGTCCCGGATGTCGTCGAGCATCAGCGCCCAGAGGATGTCGTCAGGCTTCTGGCCAGCCTTGACCATCCGGACCAGGGCCTCGTCATAATCGGTCGAGCCGGAGACGGCCTTCTCGAAGATGGTCGGGTTGGAGGTCACGCCTGTGACCCCCTCATCCCGCAGGCGAGCGAGCTCGCCGGAAGTGATCAGCTGGCGTCGGATGTTGTCCAGCCAGAGGCTCTGGCCCTGCTTGTGAACCTGCTTGATCGGGCTCGCCATTGTTTCTAGCCCTCCTTGACCAGCTTCTTGGCGGCGGCGGCTATGTGCTTGGCCGAGATCCCCGCCACGTCCAGCAGCTCCGCCGGGGTGCCGGAGGTCGGCAGGCCGCGCACCGCGCAGTGGGCCACCCGCGGCGGCTGCGGCTCCAGCGCCAGGGCCTCCATGACAGCGGCGCCCAAGCCGCCTTCGGGATAGTGATCTTCGGCCACCACCAATCGCCCACCCGTGGCCTTGACCGCCGCGCGGAGCGTCTTTCCATCCACAGGCTTCAGGCTGTAAAGGTCGATGACTCGAGCCTCGATCCCCGCCCGGGCCAGGTCGTCGGCCGCCGCCAGGCACTCGTGGAGGGTGACGCCGGCACCTATCAGCGCCACCTGATCATGGTTCGACTTCCGCAGGACCTTGGCGCCCCCGACTGGAAACTCCTCGTCAGCGCCGTAGAGCACCGGGTAGCCGCCTCGGGTGGTGCGCATGAACACCACTCCCTCGGTCTCCGCCATCGCCGCCGTCAGCTTGGCCGCCGAGGTGGCGTCGGAGGGATAGAGGACGGTTGAGCCGCCGACGGCGCGCATCGAGGCCAGATCCTCGAGCGCCATCTGCGAAGGCCCGTCCTGCCCGATCTCCACGCCGGCGTGCGAGCCGGCCAGCCGGATGTTCACCTGCGAGATGGACGCCATGCGGACAAAGTCGTAGGCCCGGCTGAAGAAAGCAGCGAACGTGCTGGCGAACGGCCGGTAGCCGCGAACACTCATGCCGACAGAAGCCCCCACCAGCATCTGCTCAGCGATGTACATCTCGAAGAAGCGCTCGGGGTATTTCTTGGCGAACTCGTCCGAGTGGGTGGAGTTGCTGACCTCTCCGTCCAGCGCCACCACATCCGGCAGCGAGCCCAAGGCCAGCAGCGCATCGCCATAGGCCTTGCGCGTCGGGACCTTGTCGCCCTTGTTGTACTTGGGCAGCTCGAGCTTGCCGGCTTTGGCTCGATGTGGCTGGCCAGCCCTCGGTTTCAGCGTTTTGACCGTGATGTCGCGTTCTCCGCCGAGCTCCTTGATCGCCCGCTCCGCCATGTCGGGCGGCAGCGGCTTGCCGTGCCAGCCGTCCTTATTCTCGATCTCACTGAAGCCCTTACCCTTCACCGTGCGAGCGATGATCACAGTGGGACCGTCGGCCCCGCGCGCGTCAGCCAAGGCCTCGTCGATCTCCGCCAAGTCATGGCCGTCGATCTCGATGGCACGCGCGCCGAAGGCCTTGACCCGATCCCTGTAAACGTCGAGGTTCCAGCCGAACTCGGTCTCCCCGCGCTGGCCTAGGCGGTTCACGTCGAAAATCGCAGTGAAGTTGTTGAGTCCGTAGTGGCCTGCCTTGTCGAGACCTTCCCAGATGGAGCCCTCGGCGACTTCTGAATCGCCGCACAGCGTCCAAACGTGGTAGGGCAGCCGGTCCAGGTACTTGCCCGCCAGGGCCACGCCTACGGCTATCGGCAGGCCCTGGCCCAGCGAACCAGTCGCCACATCCACCCAGGGCAGGACCGGGGTGGGGTGCCCCTGAAGCCGGGAACCAAGCTTGCGGAATGTCATCAGTTCTTTGTCGTCGATGGCGCCGGCAGCTTTGAAGACTGCGTAGACGAGCGGTGAGGCGTGCCCCTTGGAGAAGATCAGGTGATCGTTGGCCGGGTTGTCAGGCTGATTCCAGTCGTAGTTGAGATGCCGACTCAGGAGCACAGCCAGGAGGTCGGCCGCGGACATCGAGGAGGTGGGATGGCCCGAGCCCGCCTCAGTGCTGCAGCGAATCGAGTCGATCCGCAGCTGCGCCGCCAGATCGCGCAGCGCGCCCAGGTCCTTGCCGGTCAGACTGGTGGTTGCAGTGGCCATGCGCTTGCTCCCTGTTGCTTCATGCCCGCGCCTGTTCGAGCGGGTTCGTTTCGAAGAGTTTCCATATCACAAGTTACGCCACGCTGCACTCAGGTTTGCCGTTGGCTGAGGGGCGCCGCTCCCTCGCTCAAGCGTGGGCCGGTGCCGCAGCAGCCGGCGGAGCGCTCTCGACCAGCAGCTTGTAGAGACGTGCCTGACGGCGAGCCGCCTGACGGTAAACGTCGTGGATCTTGGCGTCCGGCTCATACAGCTTGCCGCGGCGGGTGTCCAGAGCCGGTTTCTGGCCCAGGTGCTGCAGCGCGAGCAGGGCGGCGCCGTGGCTGGAGGCTTCGAAAGACTCCGAGACCGACACCGGCTTGCCGACCGCGTCAGCCATGATCTGTGACCAGAGCGGCGAGGCGTGCAGCGCGCCGCCGCTGGCCACCAGCGTCTTGGCCCCGGGCACTGTCCGATCCAGCGCCCTGTCGACCTGCGCGAACTGCAGCGCCACAGCCTCGAGCCCGCTGCGGGCGATGTGGTAGGCGGTGGTGGCCTGGGTCAGGCGGGCGAGCGAGCCAGTGGCATGGAGCGCGAAGCCAGGGCTGCGTTCGCCCGCCAAAAGTGTCAGGAAGTCGGGGCCTGAAGCCGGCTCCAGCCGGGCCAGGTGGTCCTCCAGGCCCTCCTGCTCCAGGCGCAGGTTGCTCTCCATCCAGGCCCAGAGGTTGCCCCCGTTGCTGAGTGCGCCGCCAACCACAAAACGCCGCTCGTCAAGCAGATAGCACCAGAGACCCTTGGCCAGATGCCGGGGGCGTCTATCGGTCATCACCCGGAGCGCGCCCGAGGTACCGATGGTCAGAGCCCGCACGCTCGGCTCGGTGCAACCGCTGCCGAGGTTCGCCAGCGCGCCATCGCCGCGGGCGGTGAGGAAAGGCACCTCGGCAAGTTGGGGCCAGCGCCGCCTGTAGTCGGGTTTAAGTCCACTCAGGACTTCGGCTTCCTCCGGCACCCGCTCGGGCGAGAGTCGCAGCTTTTGGAGCAGCTCCTCATCCAGGCCGCCCGCGAGCTTGCGCAGCCCGGTTCCCGAGGCCATCGAGGCGCTGGTGGTCAGCTCGCCGAACCAGCGGAGAAAGAGGTAGTCACCGATGGAGACCCAGTGCCGGGTCCGGCCCCAAGCCCCGCCTCCCGCCTGGCGGAGCCAGGCCAGCTTGGCGGGCCAGTAGCTGGGGTGTAGGGGGCAGCCCGTCCGGCGGCGCACTGCCTCCCCGTCGAGGTCGCGGCGCAGGCGCTCAGCCTGCCGCCAGCTGCGGGTATCCGACCAGAGGACGATGGGCGTGGTCGGCCGCCGCTCCCGGTCCAGCCCCTGGAGGCCATGCCAGAAAGTGGAGATCCCCAGCGCCGCCGGCGCTGCCTGCTTCCCCGCGCGCTCCAGGGTCTGGTCAAGGGCGGACTCCACGAGCGCAGCCACGCGATCGGCATCCACCTCCGCCGTGCCGTCAGCGCCCGCCCGGGGGGTGTACTCCAACTTGGTCTCCAGTCCAGGCAGCTCGCGACCTCTGCCGTCGAATCCCATTGCGCGCACTGACGAAGTGCCCACGTCAAGGCTGAGGACGAAGAGGTTGCGCCCGGAGCCGGCGGCCATCTCTTTTGGTGGCCGCTAGCCAGCCGCCGCTGGGCTGGGGGAAGGCGATGGCTGACTTGGGCCGCCGAGCGTCCGCCGCCAACCGACCAGCTCCTGGAGCCAGGCGTCGTCGAGCGCCCTGGCATCCGCCGCCGACTTGTCAAGGCCGCTTGATTGCAACTGGCGCTCCAACCCGCCAGAGCCGGGAGTGCCGCTCTGGAGCAGCTGATCTCGTTCGGCGCGCCAGCGAGCGTCTCGCTGAGGAGAGTTCGCCAAGTCGCGGGCGGCGGCCCGGAGCAGGTCCAAGCGATCCCTCTCCGCTTTGAGGGCCAGATCGCCGTGCTTGCTGGCGGCCATGTCCTCGGCCTCCCGCTCCCGGAGCTGGGCCAGTTTCAGCTCCAGATCGATGTGGGACGCCTGGCCAGCCGGGACCACCAGCAGCATCGATTCGCCGAGTCGTTTGAACGGGTAGAGGCTCGAGTCAGGGTCCGCGAAGGCCGAGACCAGGGCCAGGAAGAGCGCACCGCCGAGCGTGATCATGAGCACAACGCTGAGGAGCGCCAAGTTCCCCGCGCGGAGGCGGCGAGGGCGCCGAGTCGGCGCACCGGGCACCTGCGGCGCGACTTGATTCCGCTGCACCCACTGCACCCGCCGGTTCATCGCCTCCGCCAGCAGCTCTCGCCGGAGGCCCCCCAACTCCGCTCCGTTGGCTGCTTCCGCCAGCCGGCGAATGGCGACCACTGTATCCAGCAGGGCAGCCGAGTCCGGGGGAACGGCCAAATTGGCCTCAGCCCGGCCGGGGTCCCCGTCCCTGACCACGGCGTCCACTGCGCGATCGAAGCTGTCGAGCGCCATGCCCCAGGCCGGCCCCGTCTGACCGCTGGCGCCACTCATCTGTCGCAGCGCTGAGAGCAGGCGCGCCTGCAGGCGCGCCGCGCCGCCCCAGCCTGACGCCACCAGGGAATCGGTCGGGATTCTGCCGAGCGCCCGAAGTGCGAGAAGCTCATGAGCTGGTTGGCTCAGGGCTGCCATCCGCCGGCGCCAGTCATCGCCGCTCGTGACACCGTCAGCTCGCGCTGCCACCGCCCCCTGCTGCAGTAGATGCACCTCAAAGGCTTCCTCGGTGCCTGCAAAGTCCTGCAGGTCGGCCAGCGCTGACAGCAGCACCTGGCGGGTGATAAGCAGCGAGCGCTCGGGGCTGCCGGTGAGCGCCCAGGTGAGCGTATGCAGGCGAGGCAGCAGACGGTTGAGCCACGGCTCCAAGGCATGTCGCTCGTACCGCCGGACGCGGGCGAACGTCGCTTCGCTGCCGGAGCTGCTGGCTGCCGTCAGGGCCCAGCCCCGAGTTGCCTGTAACGGTCGTACGTCTAGCAGGCCGGAGGCGGCCGGCGCGTCAGTCACCTGTCTTGGCGCTGCCGTCGGCGTCGGCCTGTCCGGCCAGACGCTCCACCTCGCTCACCATCCCCTCCACGATGTCCAGCCCTCTTCCCCAGAACGCCGGATCCGAGATGTCGAGACCCACCCGGCGCACAGCCTCTTCGGGAGAAAGCGAGCCACCGGTGCCGAGGAACCCGAGGTATTCCTCGACGAAAGCTGGATCTTCCAGCTCGCGATAGCGGCGGTAGATCGAAAGCGCCAGCAGGTTGCCGAAGGCGTAGGCGTAGACGTAGCCGGGAGTGTGAACGAAATGCTCGACGTAGCTCCACCAATCGCGGTGTTCTTCGGTGAGCTCGACCGAGTCGCCGAACATGGCTTGTAGCTTCGTCTGCCAGATGCTTCCGATCTGCTCCGGCGCCAGCTCACCCTCGCTCCGCCGAGCGGTGTGCACGGCGTCCTCAAAGCGGTTCATCGAGATCTGGCGGAAGACTGTGGCGAAGGAGTCCTCGACCTGCTGGCAGAGGAGCGAAAGCCTCACGCGAGCGTCCTTCTCCTGGCTCATGATGGCGTCGAAGGTGAGCGTTTCGCCAAAGACCGATGCCGTCTCGGCCAGGGTCAGGGGCGGGTGGTAGTCGAAGAGGTGGTTGCGCTCGCCGGCCAGTCGGTCGTGCAGCCCGTGGCCCAGCTCGTGCGCCAGGGTGAGGGCGTCGTTGAGACGGCCTGTGAAGTTGAGCATTATGAACGGATGCAGGTCAGGCGTGGCGAAAGCGCAGTAAGCGCCACCCTCCTTGCCTTCCATCACGGGGGCGTCGATCCAACCCTGGCTGAAGAAGTCTTCGACCATCCGACCGGCGCGGGGTGAGAAGCGGTGATAGGAGCTCAGCACGATGTCCTTGGCGGAATCCCAGTCCACCTGCCGGGTGGTCGCCTCCAGAGGCGCGTATCGATCCCACTCATGCAGTTCGGTCAGGCCCAGGAGCCGGCGCTTGACGCGGTAATAGCGAGGCACTATGCCGTAGCGGCCCGTGACGGCCTCCACCAGCGCCTGCACAGCGCTGTCCGAGATCTCGTTGGCCAGGTTGCGAGCGCTGATCCAGCTCTGGTAGCCGCGCACGCGGTCACTGATCGACTTCTCCTGCAGCAGCACGTTGAAGATGTACGCGCGCGTGCGCAAGTCCGCCCGCAAAGCCTCGCTGGTGGTGTGGCTGGCGCGCTCCCGGACCGCGCGGTCGCCGTCGCGGAGCCGGGAAAGTGCTATCGAGAGGGGAACGCTGCCCCCGTCCAGTTCGACCCTGACGGCTGCGCACAGCTCTTCGAAAAGCCGGGACCAGGCTGGAGATGCGACAGGGCTGAACTCGGTCAGCACCCGCTCTTCTGGCTCGGTCAGCTGATGTTTGCGGTAGCGACGCTCCTGCTCGATGGTGTGCCGGTACTTGGAGGTGGAAGGATGGGAGTAGAGTTCTTCCGCCTTCTCGTCGCTGAGCTGAGCCACTTCGAGACCGAAGAAGACCATGTGTCGGCCCTGCTCAGCCCCCGCCTCCCGCACCCTGGCGAGGAGCCTTCCGGCGGCGTGATCTCGCGTATCGAGCGTGTGCAGCAGATGAGCGTAGAGCCCCGGCTTGCTCGCCGCCACGTAATGCGTCTCCAGCGAAGCCATCATCTCGGCGAACTCGTCAGCAGCCAGTCCGCTGATGCGGCCCTTGTAACGCGTCTCGAAGGCCTGGGCCCACTCGAGCGCTTCGGCCAGCGTCCGGCTCAGGGCAGAAGCTTCGGGACTGTCGTACAGCTCGTCCAGATGCCAGCGAACCCGTTCGGCCCCACTCTCGGCTGCAACGGTTTCTGTCATCGTTCTTCAAGCGTAGCCGGTCACACCTTGACAAGCCCGGCGACTGTAGCTATAGTGATAGTCATGCTGTCAGTCTTTACTTCCCTGGAGGGATAGGTAAACGTCATGCTCGAACATCTTCTCGTCTGGCTTGTGATCGGTCTCGTGGCTGGCTTTCTAGCCAGCGTAGTCGTCAAAGGCGGCGGCAGCGGCGTGGTCGTCGACATCATCGCCGGCTTGGTCGGCGCTCTGCTCGGCGGCTGGCTGTTCAGCCTGCTCGGCATCGCCACCGCCGGCATCATCGGTGAGATCATCGTCGCCTTCGTCGGCGCGGTCGTCGTGCTGCTCATCGTCCGCGCTCTGATGGGCGGCCGCAGCCGGCACGCCCTCTAACCGGTCAAACGACAGAGCCGCCCCTGAGGGGCGGCTCTTTTTTTGCTCCGTTGAACCTGTTTCTCCAAACGCCCGCTACCCGGAGCCCATGGTTTATTGGGCGACTATCCGGTTGATCACCTCGGCCAGATTGGGCCCTGCCTTGCCAAATGGGACTGAGCGCAGGCGGTGGCTATAAACCATTGGCGCGACGTGGCTGACGTGCTGGACCGAGACTTCCGACGAGCGATCGAAGGCCGCCTGCGCCTGGGCCGCGCGGGCGCAGACCAGGTCGGCGCGGTGCCCGTCCACCTCCAGAGCGATGCTCAGCTGGGCGATCAGCCGGAGGATGGGACGCTCCACCTGCAGCTCCGGGTAGGTCTGGATCGCTTCGGCGATCCGAGCTCGCGTCTCGCCTTCGGCGCTCGCGTGCTCGGCCTGGAAGGCGGCGGGATCCTCCTCCCAGGCCGCCCGGCGCTCGACGATGTGCACCCGACGGTCGAGGTCCCGGATGCCCTCCACGTCGACGCAGAGGCCGAACCGATCCAGCAGCTGGGGCCGGAGTTCCCCCTCCTCAGGATTCATGGTGCCGACCAGGATGAAGCGTGAGGGGTGGATCACGGAGACGCCTTCTCTTTCGACCACGTTCATGCCCATGGCGGCCGAGTCCAGCAGCACATCGACTATGTGGTCGTCGAGCAGATTCACCTCGTCGACGTACAGGATGTTCCGGTTGGCCTCCGCCAGGACGCCTGGCTCGAAGCGCTTCGACCCCTCCTTCAACGCCGCCTCCAGGTCGATGGTCCCCACCACCCGATCCTCCGAGGCGTTGATGGGCAGCTCCACCACCCGCATCCGACGGGTGATGGCCGGCAGCGGCTCCTCACCTGCGGCCCGGCGGTCCCGGCACTCGCTGCAGAGGTGGTCCAGATCTGAGGGCTCGCAGCCGAACCGACAGGCTTTCACCACCTGGTGCTCGGGCAGGAGACTGGTCAGTGCACGGACGGCGGTTGACTTGGCGGTGCCCTTCTCGCCCCGGATCAGCACGCCCCCGATGCTCGGGTTGATCGCGTTCAACACCAGCGCGAGCTTCATCCGATCCTGGCCCACGATGGCCGAGAAGGGATAGGTCAAGCGCTCCACTGCCATTGGCGGCTCCCAGGCTACCGGCGGCGGTTGAGTTGACCGGCCACGGCCGCGGCGATCTCCTCCCGGGAGAGATCGTAGATGCCGTAATAGCGCCCGTCCATGCGCTCGGCCAGATCCGAGCAGGCATTGAGGGCGTAGCTCTGATACATCGGGGCGACCCGGGCCAAGTGCTGAACGGATGCCAGCGTCGAGTAGTCGCGGGCGGAGTCGATGATCAGCGCCTCGATCTTCTCCGACTTGATCAGCGCCGCCATCTTCTGCGCCTCGACCAGAGGCTCCTCCTTGAACATGCTGATGTTGCCGCGGCCGTCGGAGATCAGAACCAGCAGGGGCCGGATGGTGGGATCGCGGCTCAGCTCTGACTTGATCACCTTGTAGCCGGCCATGAGACCGTGCGTCAGCGGCGTGGTGCCGCCTACCGACAGGCGCTCCAGCCGGCGCTGGGCGAGCGAGACGCTGGCCGTCGGCCGCAGCACCACCTCGGCTGTGCGGTTCTTGAACACGATCAGAGCCACCTTGTCACGGCGCACGTAGGCGTCCTGCAGCAGGGACAGGATGGCCCCCTTGGTGGCAGCCATTCTCTGCTCCGCATCCATCGAGGCGGAGGCATCGACCACGAACACGATCAGGTTTCCGACCTTCCGCTCGCGCACCTTCTGCTGCAGGTCCTGCCGCTCCAGGCGCAGGCGCTCGCCCCGGGCCCGGCCCCGCTTTGCCTGGTGGGGAGCCGCCGCCCGGACCGTGGCGTCAACGGCGAGGTCTGTCACCTTCTCCTTGCCCTCCGCGCGCACGTATCTGCCGCGGCGGTCGCTGGCCTTGCTCGCCTGGCGCTTGCCGCCGGTCTTGCGCGTCTTCTGCTGCCGGGCCAGCTCGATCTTCCGAACCGAGAAGATGTCCTCGGCCTCGATCGGGCTCTCACTCCTGCCCTCGCTGCCGGTGGTCCTGCCCTGGTCGGCGCCGGCCGCCTGCTCGCCCGCCTCCGCCTGGGCGCTCTCCTCGCCCTGCCCTTCGCTCTCCTCGGCGCCGCTGGCCGACTCGTCCGAGTCACCTGGCTCGGCCCGCTCCCCCGCCTCGGCGTTCGCCTCCTCGGACTGGCGGCCCTCCTGCGGCGCCAGCTCCTCCTGCTCCCGCCTGACCGCGTAGCGGGCGCGGTGGGCCAGGGCCAGATCCGCGGCGTCGTAGACATCGTCGGCAGTTGCCTCGCGGTGGCCCCGAAGCGCGGCCAGCGCCCGGGCGGTTCGCTCGATCACCACGTCAGCCCGATGTCCCTGCACGCCGGCCTGCAGGCAGATGGAGGAGATGAGGCGGCGCCGGTTGGACGGAAGGCGCACCTTGGGGAGCGCTTTCATCGCTGCGCCGAGCGCCTCGGCCAGGTCCTCATCCGCGGTGCGAAATCGAGCCTGGAATTCTCTGTCGCCGGCCTTGAAGGCCGCCTCTCGCTCGGCGATCTCCACCCGCAGCTCAGGATCTCGGATGCCCTTCACATCGACGCAGAGCCCGAAACGATCGAGGAGCTGGGGCCGGAGATCACCCTCCTCCGGGTTCATGGTGCCGACCAGGATGAAGCGAGACGGATGGCTGACCGAAACGCCCTCCCGCTCGACCACGTTGACGCCCATCGCGGCGGCGTCCAGCAGGACGTCCACTATGTGATCGTCAAGCAGGTTCACCTCGTCGACATAGAGAAGATTGCGGTTGGCATCCGCCAGCACGCCCGGCTGAAAGCGCTTGGCGCCCTTTTGCAGCGCGACCTCCAGGTCGATAGTGCCGACGACCCTGTCCTCGGAGGCGTTGATGGGCAGCTCCACCACCCGCATCCGCCGGTTGCTGTGAGGCAGCGAATCCTCCCCCGCCGCGAGCCGCCAGCGGCAGTCGGCGCAGAGGTGTGCCGGGATCGCCGGGTCGCAGCCGTAGCGGCAGCCGATCACCACCTGCTGGTCGGGCAGGAGCCGGGCCAGGGCGCGTACAGCCGTCGACTTGGCAGTCCCCCGCTCGCCTCGGATCAGAACTCCGCCGATGGCGGGATTCACTGCATTGAGGCAAAGCGCCAGCCGCATGCCCGCCTGGCCGACCAGCGCACTGAAGGGATAGGTGTTGCGCAGGTCGGTCACAAACTGACTCTAGCGAGCGATCCGGCTGCTGCCCGCACCCTGCCTACGCGTTCACCCGGTCGGGTGAAGGGTGAAGAGAAGGGAGGGTCTGTCCTTGTCGGGCAGCCGTGCCTCTCCTGCAGGCTAGGCCTGCATAGCCCTCTCAGTGGCGGCCCAGAGTTCCCTGACCGAATCCGCTGATTTGTTGAGCAGCGCCTGTTCGCCCGCGTCGAGCTCGATCTCCAGAATCCGCTCGACGCCACCCGCCCCGAGCACGCAGGGGACGCCCATGAAGATCCCGTTGATGCCGTACTCACCCTCCAGGTAGGCAGCGCAGGGCAGCACGCGCTTCTTGTCGAGGAGGATCGAGTCCACCATCTCGACAACTGAAGCCGAGGGAGCGTAGTAGGCGCTGCCGGTCTTCAGCAGGCTGACGATCTCGGCCCCGCCGTTGCGGGCGCGGTCGACTATCGCGTCGATGCGGTCCTGGCTGAGAAGTGCCGGCAAGGGGATGCCGGCGATGGTGGTGTAGCGGGGCAGCGGCACCATGGAGTCCCCGTGACCGCCCAGGACGAAGCCGTGGACGTCCTCAGCCGAGACGCCCAACTCCTCGGCTAAGAAGGAGCGGTAGCGGGCGGAATCCAGCACGCCCGCCATGCCCACCACGCGCTGTTTGGGGAAACCGCTCACCTGGTGGGTGAGGGTGACCATCGCGTCCAGCGGATTGGCCACCACCAGCAGGATCGAATCCGGCGAGGCTGCCACCACCTGCTGCGTGACCTGGCGGACGATCCCGGCGTTGGTCTTCAGCAGGTCGTCACGGCTCATCCCGGGCTTGCGCGCGATCCCGGACGTGATGACGACTATCTCCGAACCGCGGCTCTCCTCGTAGCCGTTGCTGCCGACCACCCGAGAGTCGTAGCCATAGACCGGCCCCGCCTCCTGGATGTCCAGCGCCTTGCCCTGGGGCATGCCCTCCACGATGTCGATCAGGACCACGTCGGCGTAGTCACGCTCGGCGAGCCGTTGGGCCAGCGTTCCTCCCACCATTCCCGCCCCAACCACCGTCACCTTGTAACGCGGCATTCCTCAGCTCCTCCGAACTTGATCTCCCGACGAACCGCTGTCACCTAGAACCTCTCGCTTTCGACGTCGAAGACTTCTGCCCCGGCCAGCCGCCGCGCGAAGGTCAAGAATCCGGTGTGGGCAACCATACGGTGCGCCGGCCGGAGGCTCCGCCCGCGCACAGTCCAGTCTCTCTCCAGCACCTCCACCGTCTTGATGAGACCGAAGCCACCGACCTGACGCAGCTCGTCGCTAAAGCGTTGAACCTGGCTCACGTTGGGGCAGTGAGCGAACACCACGCCCCCGGGTCGAAGGGATTGGGCCACATGCTGTGCAGCCCGCCAGGGCTCAGGCAGGTCGAGGAGAACTCGATCCATGTCACGCTCGGCAAAACCTTCGTAAGCGTCGCCAAGCTTCAGCTCCAGGTTGTCGGGTAGGCAGCCCAGCACTTCCTGGATGGCGCTGCGGGCGGCAATCTGGAACTCCTCCCTCTGCTCATAGGAGACCACCCGACCCCGCGGTCCCACGGCTCTCATAGCTGCCATGGTCAGGGCTCCCGTACCAGTGCCTGCCTCCACGACCGCCGCGCCGGGATAGAGGTCGGCGTGGAGCAGGATGGCGCCCAGGTCTTTGGGGTAGATGGGCTGCGCTTCGCGCCTGCGACCTGTCACCCGCTCGGCGAAAGTGGGCCGCAGGGCGAGCAGCCGGACCCCCCGGCTGGTCCTGACCACAGCGCCGTCGGGCCGACCGATCAGATCGTCGTGACTCAAGGTGCCCGAGTGGAGGGTGAGTGTGGCACCCGGCTTCAGACTGGCCTGATAGCGGCGCCCGGCGCGATCGTGCAGCAGCACAAGGTCGCCCGCCTGCAGCTCAGCGCTCACGGCTTGACTGTGCGGATCAACGCGTGCCAGTAGGCGTGGCGGAGCCGGCCGTCGCGCCGCTGCGGCCGCAGCTCCAGGGCCGCCTGGCCCTTCGCCGCCTCCAGCTTGCTCGCCAGGGCTACGACCCTGTCGGGCTCGATGGCAAGGTTTGCCATCCAGCCCTCGAAGTCCCAGTCCAGCTCCCGCCGCCGCGCGCTCTCGACCTGCAGGCCCGCCTGACCCAGGAGCTGTGTCCACTCCGCCAGCGTCCGGCTCAGCACGTGGCTGGGATCCCGGCCGATCTCGATCTGGTGCAGGTGCTCGCGCGCCGCTTCGGGCGGTGAGCAGTCGATGAAACAGGCGCGGCCGCCCCTCTTCAGCACCCGCGCCGCCTCGCTCAGGGCCGCGCCCAGGTCAGAGAAATGATGCGGTGCAGCGCGCACTGTGTAGAGGTCGATGACACCCGAGGCGAAGGGCAGCTGGCAGGCGTCGCCCTGCGCCCAGCTGACATTGGCGGCGCCGAATCGCTGAGCGTTGCGCCGGCACTCGGCCAGCATGGCAGGCGTCAGGTCGAGCCCGATCACGTGGGCAACGTGGGGGACAAGTGCGAGCGCCGTGTTGCCGGTGCCGGTGGCCACGTCGAGAGCCAGCTCATCCTTCTCGGGTCGGGCCAGCTCAACCACCTCGTCCAGGCGGGCTGGGTCGGCATGGAAGAATGAGCGGGAGTAGTTCGCCGCCGCCGGGCCGAAAGTGGCCCGAATCCCCGCCGCGCCGCCCGGCGCCGACCGGCGGTCGCGCGCTCGCTCGTCCACGTCGGTCAATCTACTGAGGCAAAGCGTCATGGCGAAGGCAACCGCTCGCTGGTCGGGCAGCAAGACGAAGTTCACTATCGAGGCCGGCTCCGGCCACCAGGCCCAGGTCGACGAGGCGGCGCCCTTTAGTGACGACGAAGGCATGCGGCCGACCGAGATGCTACTGGGGGCTCTCGGCGGCTGCACCGGGGTAAACGCCGCGCTGCTCTTGAAGAAGTTCCAGCAGCCCTTCCGGAGCTTGGCGGTCCAGGTGGAGGGCGATCAGGAGGCTGAGTGGCCCCGCGCCTTCAGCTCGATTCGGATCAACTTCGAGATCGGCTGGGAAGACGGCTTCACCCCGGATGCGGTCAAGGTGGAGAAAGCGCTGGACATGGCCTGCAACCGCTACTGTCCGGTCGACGCCACTCTCACCACCGGCACCCGGATCTCCCACAGCCACAGCTCTTCAGCCGGCCGCGAGCAGCCGTAGGCGGCAGCCTGGGCACTGACGCAGTCCGCCGGGCTCTGCCTAGAATTGGCGCCATAGTCCCCTCCGGCCATTGCCACCTGGAGATCTTTTGCTAAGCGACTACGCGCCACTCGTCATCTACACGGTGATCGTCGTGCTCGTCGTGGGACTGCTCCTCACCCTCTCCTACGTCTTGGGCCCGGCCAAGGCATACACGGCCAAGCGCCTTCCCTATGAGTCGGGCATGGTGCCCACTACCCCCGCCCGGCAGCGCATGTCCGTCCGCTTCTACCTGACGGCGATGCTCTTCATCATCTTCGACGTCGAAGCGGTCTTCTTCTACCCCTGGGCGGTCATCCTGCGCCAGCTCAAATGGTTCGGTGTGATCGAGATGTTCGTTTTCATTGCGATTTTGCTCGTGGCGCTGGGCCACATCTGGCGCAAGGGAGGCTTCGATTGGGAGTAGAACAGCTCCTCGAGCCGCTGGGGGAGAACGTGCTTACCACCACTGTCGGCAAGCTGGTCGGCTGGGGTCGGGCCAACTCCGTCTGGCCGGCCCAGTTCGGCCTGGCGTGCTGCGCCATCGAGATGATGGCGGCCGCCGGCCCCGCCTATGACCTGGGGCGGTTCGGTTCCGAGGCCATGCGAGCCTCGCCGCGGCAATCGGATCTGATGATCGTCGCGGGCCGTGTGTCGCAGAAAATGGCCCCCGTTTTGCGCCAGATCTATGACCAGATGCCTGAACCGAAATGGGTCATCTCCATGGGCGCCTGTGCCTCAACCGGCGGGGTTTTCAACAACTACGCGATCCTCCAGGGCGTGGACAAGATAGTCCCCGTCGACGTCTACGTGCCCGGCTGCCCGCCCCGACCGGAGGACCTGATCAACGGCCTCATGATCCTGCAGGAGAAGATCAAGGCGCAAGGAATCAGGTCGCGAGTATGAGCCAGCAGATACCCCCCGCCGCCGTGCTGGCCGAGGGGATGATCGCGGGGGACCACTGGATCCAGGTGCAGCCCGAACAGATTCGCGCCACCTTGAGCCGGTTGCAGGCCGAGGGATTCACCTACTTCCTCTTCCTCACCTGCGTCGATCACCTCGCCACGCCCCTGCTGCAGCAACCGCCCCAGCGTTTCGAGCTCGTCTACCAGCTCCGGGACCTGAAGCAGCGTCGCGAGATCCGAGTTCGCGTGTTCCTGCCGGAGGAGCGGCCCGAGATCGCCAGCGTGCAGGACATCTTCGCCGCCGCCAACTGGGACGAGCGCGAGACCTGGGACATGTTCGGCATCGAGTTCGAGGGCCATCCCAACCTGGAGCGCATTCTGATGCCGGAGGACTGGATAGGCCATCCCCTGCGCCGAGACTTTCCCGTCGGCGGTGAGCCTGTCGACTTTTCCGAGGACCACGAGACGTGGCAGACAGCACCCCCGCAGGCATGAGCGCTCCGGCGGGGCCGATGACCGAGCACGTGCAGGGCATGACCATCCAGCGCAGCCGGCTTCAGGGCCGGGACGGCGATCTGCTGACAGTCAACTTCGGGCCCCAGCATCCCAGCACCCACGGCGTCCTCCGCCTCATAGTCGATTTGGAGGGCGAGGTCATCAGGGGTCTGAAACCCGTCATCGGCTACCTCCACACAGGCATCGAGAAGCAGATGGAGGCGCTGCGCTGGCAGCAGGCTGTGGTGCTGACCGACCGCCACGACTATCTGAGCCCGCCGATCAACAATCTTGCCTACGCCCTGGCGGTCGAGAAGCTGCTCGGCGTTGAGGCGCCGCCCCGGGCCCAGGTCCTCCGCGTCATCATGTCCGAGCTGACGCGGCTGTCGTCTCACGTGGTGTGGCTGGGCACCAGCTCCCTGGAGCTGGGCGCCATGTCCGCGTTCATGTACGGCTTCCGCGAGCGGGAGAAGGTGATGGATCTCAATGAGGAGATCTCTGGCTTCCGGATGCACACCTCCTACATCCGGCCGGGCGGTGTTTTTGCCGACGCGACACCGCGCTTCCTGGAGATGCTTGACGCCTTCATCCGGGAGATGCCCCGGAATGTCGACGAGTACGAGAACCTGCTCACGCGCAACCCGATTTGGATCGCGCGCACGAAGGACATAGGTCACCTGACGCCGGAGGACGCGATCCGGCTGGCGGCCAGCGGTCCCATGCTGCGGGGCTCCGGGATCAATTGGGATCTGCGCAAGGACCGCCCCTATTCCGGTTACGAGAAGTACGACTGGGAAGTCGCTGTCGAAAACGGCTGCGACTGCTACGCGCGTTACCTGGTGCGGATCAGGGAGATGCGGGAGTCTGTGAAGATTCTTCGCCAGGCGCTGGACAGCCTGCCGCCCGGTCCTGTGAACATCGACGACCGCAAGATCCTGCCTCCACCCCGAGAGGAGCTGGAGACATCGATGGAAGCCGTCATCCATCACTTCAAGCTGGCCACCGAGGGCTATTCGCTGCCGCCGGGTGATGTCTACGTGGCAGTTGAGTCGGGCCGGGGCGAGAACGGCTGCTACATAGTTTCCGACGGCACTCACAAGCCGCGCCGAGCTAAGTTCCGCTCGGCCTCCTTCGTCAACATCCAGGCTCTGGAGCAGCTCGCCCTCGGCTCGATGGTGGCCGACCTGATAGCCGTCATCGGCACTGCTGACGCGGTGCTCGGCGACGTCGACAGGTGACGGACACAATGCGGTCGGCCGACGGGGCACTCTCAGAGGAGGCGCTGGCGGAAATCCGAGCTCTGCCGGCACGCTTCCCCGAGATCCGTAGCGCGGTGATGCCGGCGCTGGATTTGGCCCAGGAGGAGCTCGGCTACCTGACGCCCGCCGCCATGGCCCAGGTGGCCGGCGTGTTGGACATCGACCCCGGCTACGTGGAGGGGGTGGCCACCTTCTACACACTGTTCCACCTGCAGCCCGTCGGCAGGCATCACTTCTACGTCTGCACCAACCTCTCCTGTGCGCTGCGCGGCGCCTACCAGATCTGCTCGCATTTGCTCGCCCAGACAGGTGTGAGCAGGTTCGGTGAAGTGAGCCAGGACGGTCTCTTCAGCGTGGAGGAGGTGGAGTGCCTGGGCGCCTGCGAGTACGCGCCCATGCTGCGCTATCAGCACGCTTATCACTACGACCTGACGCCGGCGAAGATCGACGCTCTGGTCCAGGCAGCCCGCCGCGAGGGCGCGCAGCCGGCGGCAGTCGCCCCGCCGCCTTCCGGTACGGCTCCCGTGCCGATGGTAGGCCCTTCGGAGCAGGGCACTCCCGCCCCACCCCAGGTCGCCCCGCCACGCCGCAGGCGTTCGGCCGCGACCCGTCAGGAGAAGACCGATGGTTGAGCTGCGCGGCTCTCACGCGCAAGCCCGGGAGCACCTGTTGACGGGGCTCTTCGGCACCTATGGATTGCACACTCTCGATGTCTATCGACGACACGGCGGCTATGAGACGCTGGCGCGCGCACTGCGGGAGTTGGAGCCCGAGCAGATCCAGGCCGAGGTGAAGGCTTCGGGCCTGCGCGGCCGCGGCGGCGCGGGCTTTCCGACAGGCACCAAGTGGAGCTTCATCCCCAAGGACATCCCCGGCCCGCGCTACGTGGTGGTCAACTTCGACGAGGCGGAGCCGGGCACGAGCAAGGACCGCTACCTGGTCGAGAACTCGCCCCACCTCCTGCTGGAGGGGATAGGCATCGCGTGCCGAGCCATCGGCTCCCACCAAGCCTGGATCTACATCCGCGGGGAGTATGACGGTCCCTACGGCATGCTCCGAGCCGCCATCGCCGAGCTCCGAGGTGCGGGCATCCTGGGCGATCGACCCTTTGACTCCGACTTCGCTCTCGACATCCAGCTCTACCGCGGCCACGGCGCCTACATCTGCGGTGAGGAGACGGCACTGCTCGAGTCGCTCGAGGGTAAGCGGGCGCAGCCACGCTCGCGGCCGCCCTTCCCGGCGGTGAAGGGGGCCTGGGGCCGGCCGACGCTGATCAACAATGTGGAAACACTCGCGACTCTGCCCTGGATCGTGCGCCACGGTGGCGAGGCCTACGCGCAGTTTGGGACCGAGAAGTCGAAGGGGACTCGGATGCTCTCGGTGAGCGGCAACGTGCAGAAGCCAGGCGTTTACGAGGTGGAGCTGGGCACCTCTTTCAGGACTGTGATCATGGAGCTCGCCGGTGGCCCACCGGAGGGGCGCGAGGTGAAGGTGTTCTGGCCCGGCGGCTCCTCCGCACCGGTCCTGACGGGATCCATGCTGGACACCTCTACCGACCTTGACGAGCTGGCCAGAATCGGTTCCATGGGCGGCTCCGGCGGGGTCATAGTCATGGACGACTCCCACTGCATAGTGAAAGCGGCGGCCCGGCTGCTGCAGTTCTACGCCCACGAGTCCTGCGGCAAGTGCACCCCCTGCCGCGTTGGCAGCAACTGGGCGGTGCGCACCTTCGATCGAATCCAGGCCGGCCGGGGCAGCGCCGTGGACATGCAGATCCTGGACCGAATCCAGGCGAGCCTCCAGGGCGGCCGCTGCCTGTGCGGTCTGGGCGACTCGGCCGGCTGGGTCATCGACTCGACCGTGAAGCACTTCCGCGCCGAGTACGAGGCCCACTGCCTGTCCCGAGTGTGCCCGACAGGCGAATGCGAGTTCGCCCGAGTGGAGGCCCCAGCGGTTGCCTGACCCCGAGGCCAAGGAGACCCGCCAGTCGCCCCAGCCGGCGAGCCCAGCGCAGGCAGCGTCCCCCGGCGACCGCTCCCCCGATCGGCGCTCTCAACCCGAGGGAGCCGTCCTCCCGCCCGCTCCGGAGCTGGTGAGCCTCAGCATCGACGGCCAGGAGATCTCCGTCGCCAAGGGCACGCTGATTGTGGAGGCGGCGCGGCGGCTGGGAATCGAGATCCCTGTCTTCTGCTACCACCACAAACTGGATCCGGTGGGCGCCTGCCGGCTCTGCCTCTGTGAGATCAGTCCCGGTCCGCCCAAACCGCAGACCGCCTGCACGACGCCTGTCGCGCAGGGCATGAAGGTACAGACCAACACCCAGCTGGCGGTGAGCGCTCGCGCTGACATCCTCGAGTACGAGCTGGTCAACCATCCGCTGGACTGTCCTGTCTGCGACAAGGGTGGCGAGTGCCCGCTGCAGGATTACACCTTTCGCCATGGCTATCCAACCAGCCGGATCGACGCTCCGCGGCTGCATTTCCAGAAACCGATTCCCCTCTCGCCCCGGATCGCCCTAGACCGCGAGCGCTGCGTGCTCTGCTACCGCTGCACGCGCTACTACGACGAGATCGCCTGGGAGCAGGAGCTGACGACCGACCAGCGCGGCGCGCACGCCTTCATCACCAGCCAGTTCGGAGAACCCCTCCAGTCGGTCTTCAGCGGCAACATCATCGACCTCTGTCCGGTCGGGGCTCTGACCAGCCGCGTCTGGCGCTTCGAGTCGCGCCCCTGGGACATGAACCACACCTTCTCGGTCTGCTCGCGCTGCTCGGTCGGCTGCAACGTGACGCTCTGGGAGCGGCGCCACCAACTGGTCAGGGTGACCTCCCACGAGAACGACGCAATCGATGATGGCTGGATCTGTGACAGAGGCCGCTTCGAGTACACAGAGGTCAATGCCCCGGAGCGGCTGCGCCAGCCCCAGGTGGGGGGCCAGCCCGCCACCTGGGAGGCCTCGCTGCAGGCGGTGGCGGAGGGCTTGAAAGGTCGGCGGCTCGGCATGTCGCTTCGCCGCGATGTGACCAACGAGGAGCTCTACCTGCTGAGCCGGCTGCTGGCCGGTCCTCTGCAGGGCGCCCGGGTGGCGATGGAGAATCGGACCTGTCTGCCCCCACCCCAGGGCGAGACACTGCGCATCGAGGAGCTCGACACCTGCAAAGCCATAGTCGTGCTCGGCGCCGACCCGGAGAAGGAGACGCCCATCGTCGACCTTCGGATCAAGAAGGCTGTCAAGAAGCTCGGCGCCAAGCTGCTGCTGGTCAACGCCGCCGACCTCGACCTCGACCGATGGGGCGACGCAGTGCACATTCGGCCCGGCGATGCCGGCCTGGCCGCGACCGCCAGGCAGCTGATTGGCCATGAGCTGCTCCAGTCAGGCCCCGTCGGCATAGTCCACGGCCACTACCCCGCCGACGAGGCCGCGACCGCGGAACTGGTAGCGGCCGCCCAGGAGCTCGCCGGTAGCTGCGGCGCCAAGGTCATGCCGCTCTACCAGGCGACCAATGAGCGCGGGGCACTGATCACAGGGGTGGTCGGGAAACCCGATGACCTGGTCGGCTGCGACGCAGTCCTCTGCTTCGGACCGCCTGCAGTCCCCCTGCCCTCCTCGGCCGGGTTCGTGGTCGTCTGGGATACTGTGCTGCGCCCGGCGCAGGGCAGGCCTGACGTGATTCTGCCGGCGCTCAGCTTTGCGGAAACGCAGGGCAGCTACACCAATCTGGAGGGTCGGGTCCAGTTCCTGCGGCCGCCCCTGGAGGTGCGCCAACCACTGCGGGAGAGCTGGGACGTGCTCTGTGATTTGGGCGTACGTCTGGGTCTGGCCGAATTCAGCCGCTATGCCGGCATCTTTCAGATCCAGAGGGCGGCCGCCGCAACCTTCCCCGACCTCGCGGCGCTGGCCGACCCGCCAGCACCCGAAGCGCCGCCTCGGCCGGTGCTCCTCGGAGCCTCGCGGCCGTGAGGTCGACTGTGTTCCTGGTGCCACCCGACCCGTTCGGCGTCTATAGCAACCCGATCGGCCACTGGTTGGTGGTCGTGATTGCGATGGTGATGCTGGTTTTTGTGCTGCTCACCGCCACTGCCTACACCGTCTACTACGAACGCCGGGTGCTCGGCTTCATCCAGAACCGGCCGGGTCCCAACCGCGTGGGACCGCTGGGCCTCCTGCAGCTGGCGGCGGACGGCTTGAAGATCGCTTTCAAGGAGAGCTTCGCGCCCGTCGGCGTCGACCCCCTGCTCTATGTGCTGGCGCCGGGGATCATCGTAGTGGCGGCTTTTCTCTCCTGGGCCGTGATTCCGATCGGACTCAGCGACAGCTTCACCTACTGGATCGCCAACCTGAACATCGGCATTCTATTTGTCTTTGCGGTGGGCTCGATGAGCGCCTACGCCACACTGCTGGGCGGCTGGTCTTCGAACAACAAGTACTCCCTGCTGGGCGGGCTCAGAGCGGCGGCACAGTTGATCAGCTACGAGATGGCGTTGGGTCTCTCGCTGGTGCCGATCTTCATGATCACCGGCTCGCTGCGCCTGCAGGACATCGCGAGCTACAGCGTTCAGCTGGGTCCCTACCACGGCCCCCTGCCGCTCATCGTCGTGGCCCCGGTCAGCTTCGTCATCTACTTCATCTCGGCGGTGGCCGAGACCAACCGCACGCCCTTCGACCTGCCCGAAGCCGAACAGGAGCTGATCGGCGGCTATCTGACCGAGTACTCGGGCTTGAAGTTCCTCTGCTTCTATCTGGGCGAGTACATAAACATGATCACAACCTCAGCGCTGGCGGTGCTCATCTTCTTCGCCGGCTGGCATCCCACCTTCGGCTTCCTGCCGGCCATTCTGACCTTCGCCGTCAAGGTGGTGCTAGTCCTCTTCATCTACATCTGGCTCCGGGCCACGCTTCCCCGGCTGCGCTACGACATGCTGATGCGTTTGGGCTGGAAGTTCCTCCTACCGCTGGCCATCGCCAACGTGGTGGTCACAGCGGTGATAGTGGTGGCGGTTTCCTAGCGCGATGAATGAGAAGACGGGCGAGCAGAACGTTCTCAGGGATGTAGCGGCGCTGGGCGTCGGCCTCAGGACCACGCTCAGGGAGATGTTCCAGCCCCAGGTCACGCTGAGCTACCCGGAGGAGAAGAAGCCTCGCTCAGCGCGCTACCGAGGCCGTCACTATCTGCGCCGCTACGACAACGGTCTCGAGCGCTGCATAGGCTGTGAGCTGTGCGCCGCCAACTGCCCCGTCGGCTGCATCCTGGTCATCGCCGCCGAGAACTCGGAGGAGCACAGGGTCAGCCCGGGAGAGCGCTATGCGAAGGTCTACGAAATCAACATGCTGCGCTGCATCTTCTGTGGCTACTGCGAGGAGGCCTGCCCCGTGCAGGCGATCGTGCTGGGTCCCGAGTACGAGCTGTCAGAAGTGAGCCGCGAGCGCTCGATCTATACGAAGCCGATGCTGCTGGAGCCGGATCCCGGACCTCATCCTGACCAGCAAGAACCGATCCGGGTCGGGGGCTAGGCTTTTGTGAGCCTGGCGGGCGTTCTCTTCTATGTGCTTGCCCTCATAGCCGTGCTGGGCGGCGTCGGGGTGGTGATCTCGAAGGAGCCCGTGCGCTCGGTCCTGAGCTTGGTGGGCGTGATGCTGGCCCTGGCCGGCCTGTTCCTGATGCTCTCGGCCCAGTTCGTCTTTGCGGTCCAGATCATTGTCTACGCGGGCGCCGTGATGGTGCTGTTCCTCTTCGTGGTCGCCCTGCTGGGCCCCATCCGGGAGGGCCCGAGCGGCCCGCTGAAGCTGCACTGGGCGTATCTGGTGGTAGTCCTGGCGCCGCTCACGATCGGGCTCTGGGCGCTCCTGAACCAGATCCAGTTTCGCAAGCCTGACGGCCTCGACATCACGTTCTTCGGCACCGTCGAGCAGATCGGCTACGGCCTCTTCACCACCTACCTCTATCCCTTCGAGCTGACCTCAATCCTGCTCCTCATCGCTGCCGTGGGCGCCATCTACCTGAGCCGCGGCGGTCGCAGCGCCGAGGAGGAACGAGAAGGCGTGGAGGGTCGCAGTGTCTGACTACGGCCAGCTGCAGATCGGCAACGCCGGCAGCGTGGACGCCGTCCAGTTCCTGCTCTTGGGCGCAGTGCTGTTCGTCATTGGAGCCATCGGCGTCATCATCCGCCGCAATCCGTTGGTGATTCTGGTCTCGATCGAGCTCATGCTCAACGCCGTCAACCTGACGCTCATCACCTTCGCCCGACAGCTGCACAACACCGAGGGACAGCTGTTCGCGCTTCTGACCATGGTGGTGGCCGCGGCGGAGGCGGTGGTCGGCCTGGCGGTGCTTGTCGACGTCTTCCGTACCCGCGACGTCGACGACGTTGATGAGCTGAGCGAGCTGAAGGGTTGAGCACTCTTCAGTTGGTGGCGCTGGCAGTCCTGGCGCTGCCGGCGCTGGGCGCGCTGGCGCTGGCGATCGGCGCCCTGCGGATCCCGCGCGGGGCCATCCGGGTGATCGGTCCGGGAGCGGTCTGGGCGGCGTTCATCTGCGTGGTGAACCTCTTGCTCGACTCGCTGGCTCACTCCCAGCCCCACGACTTCAGCTACTGGACCTGGATCCGAAGCGGCGACTTCCAGCTGCCGTTCGACCTCCTGGTCGATCGGCTCTCCATCTTCATGTGCCTCGTCATCACCGGAGTGGGCGGTCTGATAGTCACGTACGCCGTCGGCTACATGGAGCATGAGACTGACGGCAGCTACGCTCGCTTCTTTGCCTACATGGACCTGTTCGTGCTCTCGATGCTCCTCCTGGTCCTGGCCGGCAACTTCCTGTTCCTGATCGTCGGCTGGGCGGGCGTGGGCCTCAGCTCGTATCTCCTGATCGGCTTCTACTACTGGCGCAACTCGGCGGTCGTGGCGGCGCGCAAGGCTTTCATCATGAACGTGATAGGCGACATCGGCCTCATCCTGGCGGCCTTCGCAATCTTTCTTACCTACCATGCTGTCACCTTTGTCGGCGTCTTCCAGCGGCTGGGCGGCAGCGACAGCTTTACTCTGGAGCTGATCGCCTTCCTGCTCCTGGTAGGTGGCATCGCCAAGTCCGCCCAGCTTCCGCTTCACACCTGGCTGCCTGATGCGATGGAGGGCCCGACCCCCGTCTCGGCGCTCATCCACGCGGCGACCATGGTGACCGCCGGCGTCTACCTGGTCGGCCGGATGCACCCGATCTACGATGTCGCCCTCTACGCCCATGGGACTGTGGCGGTGATCGGCGCCGCCTCGGCGCTGTTTGCGGCGACAGTGGCTCTGGTCCAGACGGACATCAAGCGAGTGCTCGCCTATTCGACCATGAGCCAGATCGGTTACATGTTTTTAGGCGTCGGCGTCGGCGCCTACGCGGCCGCCTTCTTCCACCTGCTGTCCCACGCCTTCTTCAAGGCCCTCCTCTTCATGAGCGCCGGCAACGTGATTCATGCCATGCACGACGAGCAGGACATGCGCCGATTCGGCGGCCTCTGGCGCCAGCTGCGGCCCACCTCCATCGCCTTTCTGATCGGCTCCCTCTCGCTGGTCGGGATCATCCCGCTGGTCGGATTCTTCTCCAAGGAGCTGATCCTCGGCGACGCCTTCAGCAAGCCAGGGGGCAGCGGCTTCCCCCAGCTGATGTGGCTGGTCGGTTTCGCGACCGCGATCCTGACGGGCTTCTACACGGGTCGTATGTGGTGGCTTGCCTTCTGGGGTCCGCCTTCCCCCGACCGCGCGGTCGCCGAACCGCACGAGGCCCCGCGGGTGATGCTGTGGCCGGTGCTGATCCTGGCCGGCTGCACAGTCTTGGGCGGCCTGCTCCAGACCAGCGCGCTCAGCTCGCAGGGCCCCAAGCTGATCGAGGAGTTCCTTTCGCCGGCGGTCGGCAGGCTCGGCTGGGAGGCCAATCCGCTGGAGCTGCTTGCCACCGCGGCGACGCTTTTTTTGGGGGCGGGCGCATTCTGGCTCGCCAGATATTTCTATGTGGAGAAGCGCTTCGCTCCCTGGTCGCAGCGCTTGCCGGGTGCTCAGCGGGTTCTGGAGCACAAGTACTACTTCGATGAGGCCTACAACGCAGTCTTCGTGCGGGGCCTGGACGCGCTGGCCAGGGGCGGGGAGCGGCTGCTGGAAAACCCGGTCTTCGACGGCAGCGTCGATGGCGTCGGCACCGGAGCCGAGGCTGCCGCCGGTGGGCTGTCGCTCACCCAGACGGGCTTCTTCCGGAACTATGCTTTCGTCTTCGTGGCGGGCGTTGTGGTCGCCGGCGGGCTGCTTCTGATCAGGCTGGCGACCTGATGCTCACAGCGATCTGGCTCCTCCCGGTGGCCGGGGCGCTGGCGGTGGCGCTGCTGCCCCGCCATCTGGCCAAGCCGGCCGGCCTGGGCGTTGCCGGGCTGACCCTGCTGCTCACGCTGCTGCTGGCGGTCACCTTCGACCCTGGCCACCGCGGCTACCAGTTGGAGGAGAACCTGCCCTGGGTCGATCAGTACAAGGTCGCCTATCACCTCGGCGTCGACGGCATCAGCCTCTGGCTGCTGGTGCTGAACGCCCTACTGACTGTGATCGCCATCCTGGCCACCGGCCCCCGGCTGCGGCGGCTCCGCGGCTTCATAGCCATGCTGCTCTTCCTGGCGGGCTGCATGGCCGGCATCTTTCTGGCCGCCGACCTGCTGCTCTTCTACGTTTTCTGGGAGGTCCAGCTGATCCCCGCCTACTTCCTGCTCTGGCAGTGGGGCGAGGGCCGCTCCGGCCGGGCGGCGCTCAAGTTCATCCTCTACACGCTCGTGGGCTCTTTGCTGGCGCTGGTCGGCGTGATCGGCGAGTACATCTATGCCGGCAACACGTTCCAGCTCGCAGATCTGGCGGCACACCCACCGACGCCTGCCATCCAGTTCGGTCTGTTCCTGCTGCTCGGACTTGCCTTCGCCATCAAGGTGCCCCTCTTCCCCTTCCACGGCTGGCTGCCTGACGCCTACCGGGCGGCTCCTGCCGCGTTCCTGGTCACGTTCGCCGGCGTGATGGGCAAGACGGGCGCCTACGCCATGCTGCGGATTCTCATCCCTCTGCTGCCTCATCCAGTCTTCTGGTGGGACTGGAACGGCGTGATGCCCATTCTCGCGGTGATCGGGATCGCCTGGGGAGCGCTCTTGGCCCTCACTCAGCGCGACATGAAGATGGTCATCGCCTACTCCAGCGTCAGCCACATGGGCTTCATTGTGCTGGGCATCTTCTCCTTCAACCAGCCAGGTCAGCAGGGCGCCCTGATCCAGATGATCAACCACGGGGTGATAGTCCCCGCCCTCTTCCTGCTCGTCGCCTGGATCGGCGCTCGGACGGGCTCGCGCGACCGCGCAGTGTTGAAGGACCTGGCTCCCCGGATGCCTGTGCTGGCGGGCATCTTTCTCATCGTCACGCTGGCCGCGCTGGGGCTGCCGGGGCTGAACAGCTTCGTAGGCGAGTTCATGACGCTTTTGGGAGCCTGGCAGTTCGCGCCCTGGCTGGCGGTGGCCGGCTGCATAGGGCTGCTGCTGGCGCCTGTCTACATGCTGCGGCTCTTTCAGGGCGTCATGTATGCGGCGCGGGGAGAGCAGCTCGGCGCGCCCAGCGCCGCGATCGCTGAAGGAGCGCACGGAAGCGAAGTGCGGACAGCAGCCGACGGTGGCGTAATCCAGTCGGTGACCGCAGTGGCAGCGCGCCCGGCGCGTCTGGACCTCGCTCGGGCCGAGTTGGGGATCCTGCTGCCGTTGGTGCTGCTCATGTTCGTGCTGGGGCTCTATCCCTACCTCATCACACAAGCGATGAACGCGCTCGCCTTCCCGCTGCCGGTGCCGTGGCGATGACTTTGCTGAGCACAGTGCCCCAGATCAACTACGGCGTCGGTCAGGCCTGGTCTGATCTGAGCCAGATCCTGCCCATCGCGTTGGTGGCGGTGGCGCTGCTGGTGGCCATAGTGCTCGACTTCAGCCTGCCCCAGCCTTTGCGCGGAACAGCAGCGGCCCTTACCGCGGCCGCCGGTTTGGCCCTCGCGCTGCTGGTGGCGGCGTTGCGCTTCGCGACAGGTGGTGGCGGCAGCGCCTACTCAGGCTTCGCCAGCGGCGACACCTTCGCCCTCTTCTTCGAGATGCTGCTGGCCGCGCTGGGACTCTTGAGCGTCGTCATCTCCCGCGTTTACGTGCGCCGCCGCAACCTGCTGGAAGCCGAGCTGCACGTGCTGCTTCTGGCCGCCGTCGCCGGCATGATGGCGCTGGCATCGGCAACCTCGCTGGTCACCGTTTTCATCTCGCTGGAGACCCTCTCGGTGGCGCTCTACGTGGCGTGCGGCTACTCCCGCCGGGACACCGCTTCGCAGGAGTCGGCGGTCAAGTATCTGCTGGTGGGCGGCTTCGCCAGCGCCTTTCTGCTCTACGGCATGGCACTTGCTTACGGCGCCACCGGCACGACTGTGCTGAGTGAGATCGGCAAGCGCGTCACCGAGCAGGACGCTCACAATCCGCTGCTGATCCTGAGCGTGATCCTGATGGCAGTCGGCTTTGGCTACAAGATCTCCGGGGCCCCATTTCATCAGTGGACGCCTGACGTGTACCAGGGCGCGCCGCTGCCGGTTACCGCCTTCATGTCGGTGGGCACAAAGGCTGCAGCGTTCGCCATGATCATCCGCGTCTTCGGTACGGGCCTGGCCCACCTGCAGGCGGAGTGGGCCCTGATCCTGGCCTTCATCGCGGTGGCCAGCATGCTGATCGGCAACCTGGCGGCAGTCGTCCAGACCAGCTTCAAGCGGCTGATGGCCTACTCCTCGGTCGCGCAGGGCGGCTACATGCTGGTGGGTGTGATAGCCGGTGGCAAGTCGGGCTTCGGCGCCACCCTGTTCTACCTGGGCGCCTACCTGTTCATGAACTTCGGCGCCTTCGCCGTGCTGACTGTGCTGGTCACACCCGAGGGGGAGCACGACCGCATCAGTGACCTTGACGGGCTGGGCTACAGACATCCGCTGCTGGGAGTCCTGCTCACCGCCTTCATGCTCTCCCTCGCCGGCTTCCCGCCCAGCCTGGGCTTTTTCGGCAAGCTGTTCCTCTTCACAGCGGGTGTGCAGAGCGGCTGGACGGCTGTAGTAGTTGTGGCGGTGCTCGCCAGCGTCATCTCGGTGGCGTATTACGTGCGCGTGGTCTATCACGTCTGGTCGCCAGTCACCTCTGAGCGTCGGCTCTGGCGCTCGCCGGCCGCCGTCGGCGTCGTCACAGTGACCGCTGTGATGGCGCTGGCGATCAGCCTCTATCCAGCGCTGGTCTTCGCCCTCGGCCTGACCGGAGCCGCTGACGCGCTGGCCGCCGGGCACTGATCGGCCCAGACCCACCAACGGCTGCAGCGCCAGCGGCCGTTGCTGCCGTCTCTCGTAAAGCCGTTCAGCGGCCAACCGCATAACCCTGGTCCCCGCGCGCGTTGGCGGCCGCCTTCAGCAGTCTCGAGCGAGTGTCCCAGGCAGCTGCCGAGAGTCTGCCCAGCGACCAGCCAGGCTGGACCACAACCTGGTGGCCGCGCCGCCGCAGCTCCCCGATCACCGCCGGGCCGGCGCGCTCCTCGATGTAGAGGCTGCCCGGTCGGGAGTCGTGCGGCAGGAAGGAACGCGGGAAGTGGTCGGTGTGAAACATGGGCGCATCAATGGCGGCCTGCAGACTCTCACCGCTCTGGGCCAGGCGCACGAAGAAGTTGAGCGCCCACTGATCCTGCTGGTCGGCCCCCGGAGTGCCGAAGGCCAGGCGGCCTGCGCCCTGGTGCTCCGCCAAAGACGGGCTGAGGGTCGTCCGCGGCCTCTTGACGGGAGCAAGCACATTGGGATGGCCGGGCGTCAGGTTGAAGATCTGCGCCCGCGTCCCGAGGCAGAAGCCCAGCCCGGGGATGGCGGGCGAGCTCTGCAGCCAGCCGCCGCTCGGAGTGGCTGAGACGAGGTTGCCCCAGCGGTCGACCACATCCAGATGGCAGGTGTCTCCCGTTTGCGGGGCGGCCGGCGTGAACGTGGGATCACCGAGACCGGGTGGGGAGTCGGCCTGGGCCCCTGCTCCATAGTCCGGCAGGAGCGGCGGGCGGCCGCCTACCGAGCCAGGTCGCAGGTCGAGCGAGCAGTGTTCGGCGATCAGGCCCGATCGCTCGCGCACGTAACCCGGGGCCATGAGCTCGGACGTCACATCAGGCACACAGGCAGGGTCTCCGTACCACGCTTCCCGGTCGGCGAAGGCGAGCTTGGCAGCCTCGACGACCACGTGCACGAACTCAGCCGTGCCGGGTTCAAGGTCCTGCAAACCCGCAGCTTGGAGCAGCGCCAGCTGCTGCAGGAACACCGGAGCCTGGCTCCAGGGTCCCGGCTTGTGCACACGCCAGCCGCCGTAGCTGGCGCTGCATGAGCGTTCCCAGGTGGGCCGCCAGGTCGCCAGATCGTCAGCTGAAAGCAGTCCGCCGTGGCGCCGGCCGCTGGAGTCCTGCACCTGACTCTGGCGCAGGAAGTCGTCGATCGCTTCGGCGACGAAGCCTTCGTACCAGGTGGCCAGCGCTCCCTCGATCTCGTTCTCCCGTCCGGTCCGCGCCTCGGCCTCGGTCAGCAGGCGTCCGAACGCCGCAGCCAGCGCGCGGTTGCTGAAGAGCTCGCCGGCTCCGGGCGCCCGGCCCTGCTTCAGCCAGATCTCCGCTGACGTCGGCCACTCGGTCTGAAACAGCTGCCCCACGTTCTCGATGGTGGCGGCGACGCGAGGCAGGAGCGGATGTCCGGCCTGGGCGTAGCCGGCGGCGAACTCCAGCACGTCACGCAGCCGCCAGGTACCCAGGTCTCGGAGCAGCGTCAGCCAGGCGCCGACAGCTCCCGGCACGCAGGGGGCGAGCAGGCCCGTGCCCGGGATCTGATCCAGGCCCAGGCTGCGAAAACGCTCAACCGTGGCGAGCCTGGGAGCCGGCCCCTGGCCGGAGAGGACGCTCACCTGGTGCCGTGAGGCTTCGTAGACGAGCGCCGGCATGTCGCCGCCCGGCCCGTTCAGGTGCGGCTCGACCACCTGCAGAACGAAGCCTGCGGCCACTGCGGCGTCGAATGCGTTGCCGCCCCGCTCCAGGACGGCCATCCCGCTGGCGCTCGCCAGCCAGTGCGTCGACGCCACCATGCCGAAGGTGCCCTTCAGCTCGGGTCGGGTGGGGTGTGCCACAAACCAGACTCTAGTGGCGGCTAGATGTTGCTGCGCGACTGACCGCCGTCGACAGGCAGGCAGGCGCCGTTGATCAGCGCGGCTCGCTCCGAACAGAGAAACGTCACGGCATCAGCGACCTCCTCCGCCGTACCGAAGCGGCCGAGAGGCAGCTCACGCTCGACGAAGGCCGCGACCGCGGCCGGGTCTGCCTCCCGTCGGCGCCACCAGGAGCCGCCCTGGAAGAGGATGGAGCCGGGCGCGACAGCATTCACAGTGATGCCATGACGTCCGACCTGGCGGGCGAGCGAGGTCGTCAAGCTGATCTCCGCCGCCTTGGTGGCGTTGTAGGCTGGCGCCCCACCAGACTCGCGGCCGAAGACTGAGGAGATGACCACTATCCGGCCCCAGCCCCGTTGCCGCATCAAGGGGAGGGCGAGCAGCGAGAGCCGGGCCGCCGGGTAGAGGTTGCCGGCCATCCCCTGTTCGAACTGGGCCACGCCGGTGTCCGCCCAGCTGGAGCCGGCGCGGAGGCCCAGGTTGTTGACCAGGATGTCGATTCGGCCCCGGCAAGCCTCCACGGCGGCGCGACAGCCCTCCTCGCCGGTCAGGTCGGCGGCCGCCCCGCGGCCGTGAAGCTCAGCTGCGATCCGCTGGACATCCTCTTTGGTGCGCGCAGCGATGACAACCCGCGCCCCCTCCGCGGCCAGGCTGCGGGCGATGGCAAGGCCGATGCCCCGAGTGGCTGCGGTGACGAGGGCGGTCCGTCCCGCCAAGCCCAGATCCACTGGAACATGCTAGTTGCCTGTAACGGTCAACCCACATCCGCCGGTAAGGGCGAGGCCGTTGCCCGAGTCTAGAGCCCATCAGCGGGCGGAGCGAGATCCGGTCACCTGAACCTAGACTCGGCCTGATGAATCCGGCTTTCCCGCCGTGCACGGTGCTGACGTCCAGCGCCAGTGTGCAGCACACGTCCAGCCACGCGTGACAGGCAGCGATAGGGCTGGCCTGGCCGGGCTGCTGCAGGAGGGGCCGCCGGTGGTGCCGCGGCCGTCGGCTTCGCTGCTTGTGATCGACGGCCGCCGACGCCCGTGGCGGGTGCTCATGATGCAGCGGCCCGGCGGCGCCGAATTCGCGCCGGACGCCTACGTCTTTCCCGGCGGCAGCGTCCAGCGGGAGGATGAGCGGTGGAGCGATCCGTACCGGGCAGCAGCCATCCGGGAGACTTTTGAAGAGGTGGGCATCCTATTCGCGCGCGGGCACGGCGGCCGTTTGGCGTCCGACCGCGAGAGCCGGGCGGTTGGCGAGGCACTAGGCCGCGGCCTCGAGTTCTTCGCGGCGCTGGCTGAGATGGGTCTGCGACCAGCCTTCGATCGGCTCACGCTGCTCACTCGCTGGATCACGCCCGAGCCGATGCGCCGCCGCTTCGACACCCGCTTCTACCTGGCCAGGCGGCCTGGCCGCCAGCAGGTCCTGCCGGCCGCTGGTGAGGTGGTCGACTGCGTCTGGCTCAGCGTGAGCGAGGCGCTTGACGAAGGCGGACCGACACTGGTCCACGCCACGCGGCGGATCCTGGAGGCGATCGAGGGCGCGAGCGATGCGACTGCGCTGATCGCACGACTGAGACACCTGTCAGAGCCGGCGCCGATCAGACCGGTGCTCCGGCCTCGCCCCGATGGCCCCGGCTATGACGTCCTCGACGATGCGCAGCCGGTCTTCAGCTGAGCCCACTACCGCCAGAGCGAGCCCCAGCGGTCATACAGGATGGTCTCTACCCCGCCGGCGGCCAGCGTCCTGAGACCGCTCACGTCACGGTAAGCGGCGCGGTAGTAGACGCGGCCGACGTTGCAGTTGATGATCATCTTGGCGCACATCACGCAGGGCGAAGCTGTGATGAACATCGTCTTATTTGGCTCCTGCGCGCCGGCCTTGATGAGAGCGTTCGTCTCCGAGTGGAGGCAGCCGCAGCGGCCTGGATCGGGCCCGTCGCAGGAGTTGGGCAGTCCGCGCGCATTGCCGTTGTAACCGATGCCGAGCACCTGCGTGAGATCGCGCGTGGTGACGACTGATCCGACCTGCAGGCGGGCACAGGTGGAACGCTTGGCGAGCTCCTCGGCCATCCGCATGTAGACCTCCTCCAGAGGTATCCGCTCAGGCTTCGGCTCACCCACGGAGGGCCATGTTAATGGTTGCGTTTGCCTCACCGCTGAGCTAGACTGGCCACATGTCGTTCTCCGAACTGTTGTTCGCACTGCTGCTGGTGTCCCTCGTGGTGGGCGTGACCATGGTCTATCTCGTGCTCAGCAGTCTGAACCGGCGCAGTGAATCCGAGGCCGCCGATCTGGCCCGGCGGAGCGAAGCTCAGACGGCCGAGCTGAGCGAGCTCCGCAGCCAGCTTCAGCTCGGCAGCCAGACTCAGGATCGAGCCAGCGACGAGCTTCGCGCCCGGCTGGGCGAAGCCGCTCAACTCCTGGAGGGGATGAGGTCGGCGGTGGTGGCCCGTCACCAGATGCAGGACGAAGCGCGCCAGAGCCTGCGCCGGTTGGAGGCGGTGATCGCGGGTGGCTCCTCGCGCGGGGCCGCGGGTGAGAACATCCTGGAGGCGGCCTTTGAGCACCTGCCGCCGGAGATGATCGTCCGCAACTTCCGGATCAAGGGCAAAGTCTGCGAGTTCGGGTTTCGCATGCCCGGCGGCAAGCTGATGCCGATCGACTCCAAGTGGACTTCCCGCTCCTCGTTGGAGGAGCTCTCCCAGCCGGATCTCTTGCCGGCCCGACGCAGCGAGCTCTGCGACCGGATCGAGAAGGACGTGGTGAGGCGCGTGCGGGAAATCGGTCAGTACATCGACCCCTCCGGCACCACCCCGTTTGCGCTCGCCGCGGTGCCCGACGGCGCGTACAGCGTCTGCCGGGGGGCGTTCGCCGAAGCTCATCAGATGCATGTGCTGGTGGTCGGGTACTCCATGGCCCTTCCCTATCTCCTGGCGCTGTACCAGATGCACCTGCAGTTCTCGAGGACGGTTGACATGGACAACCTGCAGGCGTGCCTCATTAACGTCGAACGCCAGCTCGACCTGCTGGACGGCGAGCTGGAGAACCGGCTCCAGCGCGCTGTCACCCTGCTCAGCAACACGTTCGCCGAGGGCAGACAGATCTCCTCTCGGATTAGGGCCTCAGTGCAGTCGATCCAGGCCACCGAGCACCTCGACGTCGACCCAGCGCTCCAAGCTTCCTCAGCGGAGGGGTCGGTCAGCGTGGAGGCCAACCCCGAAACGATCTCGCTGCGCGCGGTGGCGGCCCTGCCCGATGAGCCGCAGCTTCACCTGGAAGCGCTCCCCCGCTGACCTTGGCCGAGCTCGGCAGAAAACTGGGTTGACGGATGTCGCGGAGTCTGTACTGGCTGCACAAAACGCTCGGGGCGTCAGTGGAAGCGGGGAAGCAGCTCGTTGGCCAGCTGCTCGGCCTGGCGGACTGGATCGGGCGGCGAGACATAGAGGATGACGTCCACAAAGCCGGCGGCCCCAAAACTCTCGCAGAGCCGGATTGTGTCATTGAGGTCGTTCCCTTCAGTGCGGATCTGCACTGTTCGCCGGATGGCGTCAGGATCCCGACCGATGCTCTCGCAGTGCCGATCAAGGACTTCGGACTTCCGCCTGCATTCGTCGACATCGGGGCCAACTGCGTTCCAGCAGTCGGCGTGCTCGGCCACCACCCGCAGCGTCTTCTTCTCGCCGCTTCCGCCGATCCAGATCGGGGGGTGCGGGCGCTGCAGCGGGGGCGGGTTCTGCACCGCCTCGCGCAGGTGATAGGCAGGCCCGTCATGGCTGACGGGACTCCCGCTCCACAGCTGCTTTACGACTGTGCAGGCCTCGCCCAGCCGACGAATGCGCTCTCCCACCGGGGGAAACTCCAGGCCCAACATCGTGTGCTCGACCTCCGCCCACGCGGCGCCCAAGCCGAATTCGAGGCGGCCGCCGGAGAGGTGGTCGACGGTGGTCGCCATCTTCGCCAGCTGGCCGGGATGACGGTAAGTGTTGCCGGTCACCATGCAGCCAATCCGCACCCGACTGGTGAACTCTGCCATGGCCGGGAGCAGAGTCCACCCGTCCCAGGCCACTCCGGCCAGCTCACCGGTGATGGGGTTTAGGTGATCGAAGGTCCAGAGATGGTCAAAGCCGCCCTGATCGGCGACGCGCCACACTTCGCGCTGCTCTTGGACGCTGCAGTTCATGGGGGCCAACTTGAGTCCAAATCGAGGGGGTTCGCTCATCGCTCTCATCGTGACACGGCCGGCTCCGGCAGCGCGCCTTCTGGCCGGGAAGCAGTGGGCGGCCAGCGACTGGTTAGGCGGCAGCGCGCGGCTCTTCGGGAGGAGTACTTTCGCCGAAGGGCCCAATTGCTGCGGCTTTGACGCCGGATTCTTTTGACTGTTGTGGGCCCTTTATCTTTGCGTGCGCTGCAGACAGCTCGCCGTCGCTGGCTCAAGCCGTGCCTGCCCAGTCGGGCCCAATCGTCCGTTGACTGTCCGCGGCGAACTGCCAGCATCGGTGGTCATGGAGGCTGCGCGCTCTCATCCCCAAACTCCCCTCCCGCCACTCCACTTTCTTCGCGCACTGAAAGAGCTTCGCAGCCTCCTGTCCGAACTGAGCAGTCTGACTTACGCAGATCAGCTTTGGGGAATCCAAACCCTGCGCAGCCAGCTCGGCTTCGCCTTCCAGAGGCCCTCATCCCTGGTCGAGCCGTTGAATCAGGTGGACCTGGCCGCCTGCTTGCTGGACGCCATCTGCGAAGCTGCCGAGGTGGGTTGGGGTGGCCTCCGGGAGCAAGCCGAAGTAGCCTTCCCGATACCCAGCCTGGGCGCCGACCGCAGCGCCGCCAGGATCTACGAGTTGACAGCCGACATCTCCGACGCCGTGGGACTCTGGCGGCAGGCAGGCTCCTCCCGGCGCCTCTGAACGAGGCGCGAAAACCTGGACGCTTTTGCCCAACTCAAGGCACTCGTCCACAGGTCTAGCCACACCCCTTCCACAGGTTGTCCACGCCATGATCTTGGGGCTGACCGCACAGGTGACCGCAAGATGTTGACATTTGGCAGTGACAGCCGTATCCTAGGAGGAGTTCTGTTTCGGTGGCCCTGGGGCATTTCTTGGCGGGCATGCTCCGGGGCCTTTTCTCCCCGGCCGGTGAACCCGGCGAGGGTGTTTGGAGGCTCCTGAAGTAGGAATGGCGAAGAACGCAGCCGACGTCGCAGCATCTCACCAAGAACCGCACGTAGCTCCCGGAGGCCTCAAGTTTGGCAGATACTTCACGCCCGCCGAAACCCATGCGTACGACCTGATCGAGTGGGAGCGGCGGACCGCCGCGATCACCAGTGAGAAGGGAGTGACGATCTTCGAGCAGGAGGAGGTCGAGGTCCCCCGCTCCTGGTCGCAGCTGGCGCTCAACGTTGTGGCTCAGAAGTACTTCAGGGGTCATCAGGGCAGCCCCGAGCGCGAGACCAGTGTGAGGCAGCTCATCGACCGGGTGGTCAACACGCTCGGCGAGTGGGGCCGGCGGGGAGAGTACTTCAGAAGCGAGCAGGATGCCACAAACTGGGAGGAGGAGCTGCGCTGGCTCCTCGCAACTCAGCACGCCTCATTCAACAGCCCCGTCTGGTTCAACCTGGGCGTGCCCAACCGCTCACAGCAGGGCTCCGCCTGCTTCATAAACTCCGTCCAGGACACCATGGAGTCGATCCTCGAACTGGTCAAAACCGAGGGCATGCTGTTCAAGTTCGGCTCGGGCACCGGGACCAACCTGTCAGTTCTGCGCTCCTCCAAGGAGCGGCTGGCTGGGGGTGGCACTGCCTCGGGTCCCGTCTCGTTCATGCGCGGGTATGACAGCTTTGCCGGCTCGATCAAGTCGGGCGGCACCACCCGCCGGGCGGCCAAGATGGTCATCCTCAACGGTGACCATCCTGATGTCAGAGAGTTCATCGCCTGCAAGGCAGACGAGGAGAAGAAGGCCTGGGCCTTGATCGACGCCGGCTACGAGGCCGGTTTCAACGTTCCGGGCGGCGCCTATGACTCGGTGCAGTTTCAGAACGCCAACCACTCGCTCAGGCTCACTGACGAGTTCATGGAGGCCGTCGAGAACGACACCGAGTGGGAGACCAAGGCAGTCACCGACGGCCGTCCGCTCGAGAAGCACAGGGCCCGCGACCTCTGGCGGGAAACGGCTGAAGCCGCGTGGATCTGCGGAGATCCGGGGCTGCAGTTTGACACCACCATCCAGCAGTGGAACTGCGTGCCCAACAGCGGCCGGATCAACGCCACCAACCCCTGCTCAGAGTTCGTTTTCCTGGACGACACGGCCTGCAACCTGCTCTCGCTCAACCTCATGAAGTTCCAGAGCGAGGATGGGACTTTCAATTCCCAACGGTTCGAGAAGGCCATCGACATCTGCTTTCTGGCCCAGGAGATCATCGTTTCCTACGCCAGCTACCCCACTCCGGCGATCGCTGCCAACTCGGAGCGCCTGCGGCCGCTCGGCCTGGGCTACGCCAACCTCGGCGCGCTGCTGATGTCGATGGGTCTCGCCTACGACTCCGACGAAGGCCGCCGCTACGCCAGCGCCATCACGGGCATCATGACAGGCCGCGCCTACGCGCAGTCAGCGCGCATGGCCGAGGTGAAGGGACCCTTTGCTGACTTCCAAGACAACCGAAACGAGATGCTGCGCGTCATGAACCAGCATCGGGGAGCCGCGTACTCGCTCAACGCCGCAGGCGCGGCCGGCGTCCCCGTTGAGGCTGCCCGAGCGGCCTGGGATGAGGCGGTGAAGCTGGGTGAGAGGCACGGCTATCGCAACGCCCAGGCCACAGTGCTGGCCCCGACCGGGACGATCGGGCTGATGATGGACTGCGACACCACAGGCATCGAGCCCGATCTGGCTCTCGTCAAGTACAAGCGCTTGGTCGGCGGCGGGATGCTGAAGATCGTCAACGGTACTGTGCCGGAGGCCCTGCGCAAGCTTGGCTACGACGCGGCTCAGACCAAGGCCATAGTGGAGTACATCGACGAGCACGACACCATCGAGGGCGCGCCGGAACTAGCCGACCAGCACCTCAAGGTGTTCGACTGCGCCTTCAAGCCGCTGAATGGCCAGCGGTCGATCAAGCCCATGGGTCACGTCAGGATGATGGCGGCGGTCCAGCCCTTCATCTCCGGTTCGCAATCCAAAACCGTCAACCTGCCCCATTCTGCGAGCGCAGAGGACATCGCCGATGTCTACCTCCAGTCGTGGAAGCTCGGTCTCAAGTGCATAGCCATCTATCGCGACGGCTGCAAGCGCTCCCAACCACTGTCGACGTCGAGCCAGAACCAGGACGGCAAGGCCAAGGTTCCGGCGGAGGCCCGGCCGATTCGACGCCGGCTTCCCGATGAGCGCCAGTCCCTGACTCACAAGTTTGACGTCGCCGGCCACGAGGGCTACATCACAGTCGGCATATACGAGGACGGGGCGCCGGGCGAGGTGTTCATCACGATGGCCAAGGAGGGCTCAACGATCTCCGGCATGATGGACGCCTTTGCCACGCAGACGTCCGTGGCGCTTCAGTACGGCGTGCCGATGCCTGTCATGATCAACAAGTTCTCGCACATGCGCTTCGAACCTAACGGGTTCACCAAGAACCCGGAGATCCCGATCGCCAAGTCGATCATCGACTACATCTTCCGCTGGCTGGCGACCCGCTTTCTCAACGCCGAGGATCAGGACGCGGTTGGCATAGTGCGCCGGCAGCCCGTCTCACTCGAGATCGAGACGCCGGCCAACGCTGAGCTGAAGCTCGTGGCGAAGACAAACGGGGGCAGCACCAGCAACGTCACCTTTGTAGTGAATGCAGACGCTCCCTCCTGCGCCGACTGTGGCTCCATCACTGTGCGCAGCGGAAGCTGCTACAAGTGCCTGAACTGCGGCTCGACGACCGGATGCAGCTGATCTCAGCTCAGTGAACACGAGGGGCGGCCGCCACGGCCGTCCCTGGGTCGACCCTGGGGCACGGTCGGATGAACCGCCGACCAGATTCCCGGCTGTGGCTAGGCCGCCGGCGGCGCCAGATGGTCGCGGAGAAGCTCGGCTCGGCCGCTCTCGCGCAGGCACTCGAGAGCGCCGCGCTCCAGCCGGCGCACCTCTTCCCGGCTGACCCCCATCCGCTTGGCCACCTCCTCGATGGTGCGCGGCTGATCGTCACCCAGCCCGAAGCGCAATTGCAGAACCCTGCGCTGTCGAGGCATCAACGACTCCAGCGCCGCCTCGATGTCGCCCTTGCGGGCGCTGGCCGCGGCCGCCGCGGCCGGGGACTCGGCCCGGTGGTCGGCGAGCAGGTCGCCCAATTCGGTTTCGCCCTCCTCGCCCAGCGGCGTCTCCAGCGACACGGGCTCCTGCGCGATCTCGAACAGCCACTCCACCTTGCCCGGATCCAGGCCCATCTCGAGACCAAGTTCAGCTGAGGTGGGCTGGCGGCCGAGCTCCTGACGAAGCCTGTCCTGAACACGCACGAGCTTGCCGATCAGCTCGGCGTTATGAGTTGGGATCCGAATCGTCCTGGCATCGTCGAAGACAGCCCGCTGGATCGCCTGGCGGATCCACCAGGTGGCATAGGTGGAGAACTTGAAGCCCCGGCGGTAGTCGAACTTTTCGACTGCGCGCATCAGCCCCAGATTTCCCTCCTGGATGAGATCGAGCAGAGGCAACCCCCGCCCCACGTACTTCTTGGCCACTGAGACGACGAGGCGCAGGTTCGCCTGAATCATCTTCTGGCGGCATTCGCTGCTGCCAGCCTCGATGCCCTTCGCCAGCTCCACCTCGTCGCTGGCGGTGAGCAGCTTGACCCGACCGATCTCCTGGAAGTAGGCGCGGACCGCGTCGTCCAGGGCTGCGCTCTCGACCTCCTCAGGCGGTTCCTGCTTCGCGCGGTCCAGACTGGTCGTCAAACCTTCCAACTGTTCGCGGGAAAGCTCTGCGGCTGCGGTCTCCGGGTTGATCTGTGCCATATTCTTTGACTTCCTGTTTCAACCGCGTTAGTCGCTAGACTGTTCCCTTCACGCGCTCTGGCTCGAGTGGGAGCGGATGCGCGCGTGGCTGCGCGGCGATGAACCTGTTAAGGGTACCACCCGGGGTGGCGCCAAGTCCACATGTGCCGCTGGCGGGGTCGTGGCCACCGGCCGGCGCCCAGCCCCCCGATCGGTTGGTGTCCAAAGGGACTTAGGGCTCGATGGCCGGGGCGCCCTACGGCGCCAACCGTTCGATCTGCCAGCCGGCTTGCCGGCGGCGATACAGCAGGCGGTCGTGAAGGCGATTGCGCCGCCCCTGCCAGAATTCGATGCTCTCAGGCCGCAGCCAGTAACCACCCCATCGATCCGGCAGGGGAGGCGCATCGGGCTGAAGCGCCTCCAGCCGCCGCATTTCCTCCTCCAGCTCGACTCGGCCGCCGATCACCTGACTCTGTCGCGAGATGGCGGCTGAGATGCGGCTCCCATACGGTCGCCCGACCCAGTATTCCTCCGACTCCGCCCGGCTCGTCCGCTCGACGGAACCGGTGACGCGCACCTGCCGGTGGAGTCGCGGCCACCACAACGCCAGCGCCGCCCGGGCGTTGATGGCCAGATCAGACGCCTTCGCGCTCTCGTAGTTGCTGAAAAAGCTAAAGCCGCGGCTGTCAGCCGTGTGCAGCAGCACGAATCGAACCGCGGGCGCGCCGCTCTCGCCGGCTGTGGCCAGCGCCATGGCGTTGGGCTGGAGCTCACCGGCGGCCTCGGCCTCGGCGTACCAGCGGTTGAAGGCCGGAAGCGGGTCCTGGCCCAGGTCCGCCTCGTTCAGCGGAATGTCGCTTTCAACCATGCTCTCGACTATGGGCCATCCGCCGCCCTCAGGACGAGCACGCGTGGCGGCATCATGGAAGCACCCATGAAACTGCCTGTAATGCCGCCTCTGAAGCCGATGCTGGCCAAATCGGTGCCTGAGATACCGCCCGGCCTTCATTACGAGCCCAAGTGGGACGGCTTCCGCTGCATTGTCTTTCGGGACGGGGACGAGGTAGAGCTGGGCAGCCGCAACGAGCGCCCCATCACCCGCTACTTCCCCGAGCTGGTGGCAGCGCTGAAAGACAGCGTGCCCCCCCGGTGCGTCGTCGACGGGGAGATAGTCATAGTGCGGGGGGAAAAGCTGGACTTCGACGCCCTCTTGAACCGCATCCACCCGGCTGACTCGCGCGTGCGTCTGCTCGCCGCCGAAACCCCCGCCTCGCTCGTCGCCTTCGATCTACTGGCGTTGGATCAGAGATCTCTCATGGCCGAGCCGTTCCGCCAGAGGCGGCTATTGTTGGAGCAAGCACTGACGAGAGAATCGATGGTGCACGTTACTCCAGCAACGCTGGACCTGGATGTCGCCAGAGACTGGTTCGAGCAGTTCGAGGGCGCCGGACTGGACGGCATAGTCGCCAAGCCGCTGGATCTGCCCTACCGACCCGACCAGCGTGCGATGTTCAAGACCAAGCACGATCGCACTGCAGATTGCGTGGTGGCGGGCTTCCGCTGGCACAAGAACGACGGCGTGGTCGGCTCGCTGCTGCTCGGACTGTACAACGCGGCGAACCAGTTGCAGCACGTGGGGGTTTCCGCCTCCTTTCCCCTCCACCGCCGGCGGGAGCTGGTCAGGGAGCTCGAGCCTTACCGGCAGGAGGACCTGGACGGTCACCCCTGGGCGGAATGGGCACGTGCCGAAGCGCACCAGGGCGGCCGGCTCCCGGGAGCTCAGTCGCGTTGGAACGCGAAGAAGGATCTCTCCTGGGTGGCGCTGCGGCCGGAGTTGGTCTGCGAAGTCGCCTACGACCACATGGAGGGCACGCGCTTCCGCCACACGGCTCAGTTCCGGCGCTGGCGCCCCGACAGGGATCCTCGCACCTGCGGATATGACCAGCTGGAGGAGCCTGTGAGCTATGACCTGGCCCGGATCCTTGGCCACTGAATGGGGCAGGCCGTCACATGTTGTGTTCTGCTGCGGGTTGTGCTACCATTTGTAGCATCCTCTAAGCGAGGACCCCAAAAGCGACATCTTCCCCACCCCAGCCGGGAAGCCCGTCCCCCCAAAAGGCGGGCTTCCCCTTTTTATTGGCCTAACCTTCCAGCCAATCCAAGGCGAGGGCGGCGCTCCAGGAGAAACCGCCCGCTCCCAGCGGGCTGCCGTCGAAGGGGTCGAAGCACTCGGCCAAGCCGTGCTCCTGGACCAGGGCCAGGCTCTGGCTCACCAGTGCGCGCGCCTCACCCGCCAGACCTACCTGAGCGAGCCCACGAGCGGCGAGCCAGTTCACATTGAGCCAGACCGGCCCCCGCCAGTAGCGCTCTGGCTCGAAGTTGGGGTCTGCCGGCGGCACTGTACAGACCGCGAGGGCGCCTCGGCAGAGTTCCGCGTAGCGGCGCCAGGCGGCCCGCCCACGCTGGGGCTTGGCGACGCCACCCGCCAGAGCGGCCACCCCGGCAGCTGAGGGCGTCCTGATCCGCTCCTCGCGGCGGCAGTCCCAGTCGAAGTACAGCTGGGCCGCCTCGTCCCAGTGGCTCGCCTCAAACGCCGCGGCAAATTCGGCCAGGCGTTCACCGCTCACAGCGGGCGGGTCGGCGAGTGACGCGCAGATGGAGTTCAGGTCATTTGCCGCTCCGTACCAAGCGGCGTCCAGCAGGACGTCGTGGACGCAGAAGGGTGAGTCCGACCTGTAGCGCTCAAGCTCGAAGTCAGCGTCTTCCAGCTTCTCGACCAGGGCCAGATACGCGTCGTAATCGCTGTCAGTCGGTCGCTCGCTGGCCCTGACGAAACGGTTGTCCAGTCGAAAGTAGGGCTGCCGCGGTTTCAGGCCTGACAGCCTGAGCGCGTCCCAACGGGGTGAGTTGTCCCAGCCGCTCTCCCAGGGGTGGACCATGACAGGCAGAAGATGGCCTGGCCGACGTCGGGCGGAGCCCCAGTACTCGACGTACTTGGCCAGGGCCGGCCGCACCCGCCGCCAGAACGCGTGGCGGAGGCGCTGATCGGATTGGCGCAGACCGATCAGCCAAGCGGAAGTGATCAGAACTGGCGGGTTGCTGATGCCGCTGGTCAGCTGGCCGGGGTTGCGGACGTGCTGCTGCGCCCGAGGCCAGCGGTCAGGGCCGGGAAAGTACTCGGCCAGGTGGCGGGGATCGTAGTGAACGTGGGGCACCATGCCGTCCCACCATTGGGCGGCCAGCATGCTTTCCAGCTCCTGGCAGGCGCGCGGCCAGTCGAACGTGGCCCAACCCAGGCTGATGAACGCGGAGTCCCAGTTCCACTGATGGGGGTACTGATCCGGCGACGGTCGCGTCCAGGCGCCCGCGTCGTTCCCGCGCAGGACAGCCCGGGCCGCTTCAGCGAGCTCGCTTTGCTTGACCTCTAAACCTCGCCGAAACGGAGAAGCAGCCGGGCGACGTGCCGGGCGGCCTGCCGGATGTCCTCCAGCCGCACGCTCTCATTGGGACTGTGGGCGAGGTTGCTGGCGCCGTAGCCGACGCCCGGCGCCACAATCGGCACTCCGCGGCCCGCGAAGAGAAACATGGGGGTGGTGCCGCCGGACAGGGGCACCAGCTGGGCCGGCCGACCGTAGACCTCGGCGCCGGTCTCTGCCGCCAGCCTGACCAGCGGGTCGTCAGGGTCGATGAAGGCGCCCGGCTCGCAGCCGATCACTCGCAGGTTGACGTCGGGGAAGCCCTCCGCGTCCAGGTGGGCACGCAGCTGGCCCGCGACGGCAGCGGGGTCCTGGCTGGGTACGAGCCGGAAGTCGAGCTTGGCGCTTGCCAGCGCCGGGATGACTGTCTTGGCTCCTTCCCCCTGGAAGCCGGCTGTTACGCCGGCGATGTTGCAGGTCGGTTGGAATCGGGCCGCCAGCACTTCAGCTCCCGTCCGGCCGAGCAGCAGCGAGTCCAGCTCGTAGGTGGCCAGCAGTCCGCGCTCAGGGCTGGGTAATTCGGCCAGCATCGCCAGCTGGCGAGGAGTTGGTTCTGGGACGCCATCGTAGAAGCCCGGGATCTTGATGCGCTCGTCCTGGCCCTTCAAGGTGCTGAGCGCCCAGGTCAGACGCCAGGCCGCATTGGGGATGAGGTTTGCCTCTCCAGAGTGGCCGTCCCGGCCGCTGGCCCTGACGCTCAGCTCCACGTAGAGCAGGCCGCGAGTGCCGAGGGTCACGAGCGGCCGGCCCTCGGGATCGACGCCACCCTCTTCCCAGATGGCGCCGTCGCAGCGCAGCCTCTCCCAATGCCGCTCGACAAACGGCGGCAGATGGGGACTGCCCACCTCCTCCTCGCCCTCGGCCAGCCAGCGAACGTTGCAGGGAAGGCCGCCGGTGACCGCCTGCAGGGCGTCGACCGCCGCCAGCCGGGCCATCAGCTCGCCCTTGTCGTCCTTGGCGCCACGCGCGTAGAGACGGCCGTCTCTCAGGTCCGGCTCAAATGGAGGGCTTTGCCAGAGGTCAAGCGGTTCAGGCGGCTGGACGTCGTAGTGGTTGTAGAAGAGCATGGTCTTGCCTCGGCCCGCCGCCAGCTCGCCGACCACCACGGGATGACCGTCTGTTGGCAGCACCTCGGCAGCCAGCCCGCGCCTTTGGAGCAACCGGCAGACGTGCGCGGCGCACTCTTCTATGCCCTCGTGCCGGGCGGAGACGCTGGGCAGCCGGCAGAGCTCGACCAGCTCCTCTACCCAACCGTCTAGGTGGGCCTTGAGGTAGCTGTCGAGGTCATTCAGGAGCCGCGCCGACATGCATCCGACTCTAACGGCTGGCAACTGGGTGAGGTGGTCGGGCGGGCGAGATTCGAACTCGCGATCTCCTGCTCCCAAAGCAGGCGCGCTGCCAGACTGCGCTACCGCCCGTGTCTTTGAGCCCAGCTGCCATGCCTGCTCCCGAAACCGCGCTGCGAAGCGTTGCCTGCCCGGCATCGCTGGCTGAGCAGGACACGGCGAAGTGGACGATAGCGAACGATACAGAGGGGACGGGCAGCAAGAGGAGGCGGGGAAGCTTGGAGTCCTGGAGCGGCTGGTGTGGCAGCCGACGCAGGGCAGGACTCTGGGCGTGCCTTCGTCATACCGACCGATACCCGGCGAGCCGGCGACGCGCGTTATAGTCCCAGCCATGGATACGACCACCCTGATCATCGTCATCGTCGTCATCGTCTTAGTTCTCGGCGGGGGCGGCTTCTGGTATCGCGGACGAGGCCGCTAGAGGAAGCGCCCGGCGTCGGGCCGAAACCAGTGGCAGCGCGCAAGGTCACCGAGCTGGGGGCCTCCTGTTGACACAGTCCTTTCACCCCGGCGTGGATGCCTACATCGACGGCCTACCCGATTGGCAGCAGGCGATCTGCCGCGAGGTGCGCACTTTAGCCCACACCGCCGACCGAGAGGTCACTGAGACGATCAAGCGCACCAACCGTCCCTACTTCGTCCTGCAGGGCAACATCTGCGCGCTGCTGGCGGCGAAAGACCATGTGAACGTGTTCCTTTACGACGGGGCGATGGTCCCTGATCCCGAAGGAATCATCACAGCCGGTCACGACAACCAGACCGCCCGAACAGTGGCTGTCCGCCAAGGCGAAGCGATCAACGCACCCGCGCTGACCGCCATCCTCAAGCACATCATTGCCAACAACCGCGCCGGCGGCTGGCGCAGGCTCAAGCGCAAAAGCTGATTCACTTCCAGGGTCCTAGGCCAATTCGAACCTGCCGGGCGTTGCTGCTCTTTGCCTAGTCTCAACCGCAATGGCCCAAGCGACTGCCCTGAACGTGCTCGACACCGAGGGACAGTCAGTCGACCTGCTGACGCTGGCCGCCGAGAGACCGCTGCTGGTCGTCTTCCTCCGCCACTTCGGTTGAACCCACTGTCTCGAGACAGCCGCGCAGTTGCGCGGCAAGCTGCCTCAAATCGAGGCCAAGGGCGCTCAGCTCATCTTTGTCGGGAACGGGTCTGTCAAGTTCGCAGCCAGATTCCAGGAGGACAAGGTGCCGGGGATCCCCGTCTACACCGATCCTTCGCTCAGCACCTTCAGCGCCGCCGGCCTGAAGCGCGGCATCGGAGCCACACTCTCGCTCGGGAGCCTGCTCGCCGGCGCCCGCTCGACCTTGCGCGGTCATCGTCAGACCTCAGTCCAGGGGGACCCCTGGCAGCAGGGAGGCGTGATAGTTGTGGCGCGCGGCGGCGAGGTGGTCTACCGGAGGCCCAACCAGCACGCCGGTGAGCGGCCCGACCTAGCGGCGGCTCTCGCCGCGCTCTGAGGGCCGACCCAGGGTCGCCAGCGCGCCGCTGGCAAGCAGCGCCCGCACCGCTGCGCCGCGGTGGCTGAGTCTGTGCTTCTCGATCGGCGGCAACTCAGCCAAGGAGAGCCGGCTGCCGGAAGGCCAGAAAACCGGGTCGTAACCGAAGCCGTGGCCTCTGCCGGCCGGCTCCCGGATCTCGCCGGCCGCCTCGCCGCTGAACGAGAGTGTCTGGCGGCCGGGCACCGACAGGGCGAGCAGGCACACGAAGCGCGCCCGCCAGGGCCGCGGGTGGTGGCGCAGGCGCTCCAATAACAGCGCCTCGCGTTCAGCTTGAGTCGGCGCGATCCGCGCCGAGAGCAGGCCGGGATAACCGCCCAGCGCCGCGACCTCCAGACCGCTGTCGTCGCCCAGGGCCGGGCCGGCCCGGGACCTGGTGGCCGCTTCAGCTTTGAGCGCGGCGTTGGCCCCGTAGCTGTCGCCAGTCTCGGGCACTCTGGTGTCGACCGCCTCAAGCGTCAGCCCGGTGCCGAGCAGCAGCTCCTGGAACTCGCCCAGCTTGCCCGCGTTCCCAGTGGCCAGGAAGAGAACCGTCAGCCCGGTCTAGCCCAGGGTCGCGATCGCCCGCTTTTGTTGCACTATCAGCTCGCGGATCCCGCTCTGCGCGAGTGCCACCAGCGCGTCGAGCTCGGTCTTGGCCAGCGGCTCCTTCTCGGCGGTGGCCTGGAGCTCGATGAACCGCCCGTCGTCGAGCATGACCACGTTCATGTCGGTGTGGGCCAGGAAGTCCTCGGCGTAGTCAAGATCCAGACGGGGCTCACCATCGATGATGCCGACGCTGACGGCCGCGACGTAGTTGCGGATCGGGTTGTGACTGAGCAGCTTGGCTGCCTGCATGCGCTTGATGGCCTGATACAGCGCGCAGAACGCGCCTGTGATGGCCGCCGTCCTGGTGCCGCCATCAGCCTGCAGCACGTCGCAGTCAAGCGTGATGGTCCGCTCGCCCAGCGCCTTCATGTCCACCACAGTGCGGAGGGAGCGCCCGATCAGCCGCTGGATCTCGTGAGTGCGGCCGCCGATCCGGCCCTGGCTGGCCTCCCGCTGGCCCCGGTCGTGCGTAGCTCGGGGCAGCATCGAGTACTCCGCGGTGACCCAGCCCCTGCCGGTGCCCCGGCGGTGGAACGGCACCCGCTCCTCCACGCTGGCCGTCACCCAGACACGCGTCCTGCCGGTCTCGACCAGGGCCGAGCCTTCAGCGTGCGCGTTGACGCCCAGCTCGATCTTGAAGGGCCGCAGCTGATCGGCGCGCTCACGTCCGTCAGGTCGGGCCATGTTTCCTACCTCCCGGTCAGCCGCAGCAGCAGCGTGGTGCCCAGCCAGAAGATCGCCAGGGGCACGAACACGATCAGCGGGGTGAAGGGGTCAGCGCCGGGCGTCATGACATTGGCGATCAACCCCAGCGCGACGAGCCAGTAGGCCCTGTGCTTCCACAGCCAGCGGGAGCTGATGATGCGCAGGAGGCCCAGCGTGTAGAGGACTACGGGCAGCTCGAAAACGACGCCGAAGGCGATCACGATGCCGAGGATGAAGCTGAGCAGTTCACTGGCTGTGATGAGCGGCGCCAGGCCCACGAAAGAGAAGCCAAACAGCACGTGAATGATTAGCGGCAGCGCGAAGAGGGCGAAGCCAACTCCGAGCAGGAAGAAGAAGGTGGTCGCGATGATCAGCGGCAGAATCAGCCGCTTCTCCTTCAGATGAAGCCCCGGGCTGACAAACCACCACAGCTGCTGGAAGATCAGCGGTGAGGCGACGACTATGCCCATGTAGAGGGAGATCTTGAGCTTCAGCGTGAAGGGATCCGTGGGCGCCGTGAAGTAGACCTGATGCACGCCCGAGCGCTGGACGAGGAACTGGAAGGCCTGGCCCGAGAAGAAGAAGGCCACCAGAGTCAGCGCGACCCAGCCGATGATCGAGATGATCAGCGCCCGGCGCAGGTCCTCCAGGTGGGAGATGATCGACATGCGGGTTTCATCCGCAGTCTTCGGGCGCGACGAAGCGCTACGCGACAGTAGCGCCATCAGACGCTGACTAAGCCGACTTCTCGGTTTCGGTCTTGGCGGGCTCTGGTGTGACCGGCGGGGTCACGGTGGTCGGGGCGGCGGGCGTCGAAGCCACCGCTTGAACGGGGGCAGCCGGAGCGACTGGTGGTGTCTCGGCGGCAGGCTCCGTCTTGACGTCGTTCATCATCTTCTCGGATTCCTTGCGGAACTCGCGCATGCCGCGGCCGACGGCACCACCTATGTCGCCCAGCTTCCCGGGGCCAAAGACGACCAGCACGATGATGAGCAGGACGAGGAGAAAGCCAGGGTGGATCCCAAAGGGCATCTAAGTAACCTCCATGCGATTATACGAGTGCCTCAGGCCTTCTTCGGCTGTGAGGATTGGATCTTGATCTGGGTGATTCGGTCGGACGCATCCAGCTGTGATACGACTGAAAGGCCCGCACCGGACACAGTGGCGAATCGGTTGTAGACGGTCGTCGGCTCGCTGCCCGGCCAGGGTCCGCGGAGAATGAAGAATTGGGAGCCGCTCAGACTCCCATCGGGAAAGCGAGCCATGCCCATGGCGCCCGGCGTCAGGTGCTCATCCTTGCCCAGGGGTTCGGGCGGCAGCGTGTAGCCAGGGCCGCCAGAACCGTTGGCCTGGGGATCTCCCGCCTGGACTATCCAGTCCTGGACAGCAAAGAAGTGCTGCCCGTTGAAGTAGCCGTTGACGGCCAGAATTATGAAGTTGTTGACGGTGATCGGCGCCGACTTGCTGAAGGTCAGCTGGATGTCGCCCTTGCTGGTCGAGATGACTGCCGAATAGTCCTTCCTGGCGTCAATGCACATGGCGGGCGGCCCCGCAAACCGGCCCGGCGCCAGCTGCGTGGCCAGATGGCAGCTGGCGAATTCGGCCGGCGGCTTCACCTGCGCTGCCCAGTTGAGCCCGACACCGGCCGCGACCGTGAGGGCGATGACCACCAGCGCGATCGCCAGGGCAGCGGGCGCCCGCATGGGCAGGGGCGGCTCCTCGGGCGCCGCCTCAGGCGCCGGGGTGCGGCGTTGCTTTGTCACGGCCTCCAATGATGCCAGGCGTGGGGTCCCGAGCCCGGGACGACTGGTCGAGGCGAATCTCCTTCACCGGCGGCACCGGCCGCCCGAAAAGTATCTCCCCCACCTCGTGGAAGCGTCGAGGCACAGCCGTAACCCGCAGCTCGTGCACCGGCTGACCGGTGCCAGGCAGCGCTCGCATGCGGGCGTGGTCCAGGCGCCGCTCGACCATGGCGGCGGTCGTCTCGGCCGAGTCGACGAGCGCGAAGGCGCCGGGATAGACAGCCTGGATGGCTGGGCGCAGGAGGGGGTAGTGAGTACAACCGAGCACGAGCACGTCGGCGCCGAGATCCACAAACGGGGCCAGATCGCGCCGCAACGCCTCTTCTGCGCGCCCGCTTTCAGCGTCGCCCTCCTCGACTATCTGAACCAGCTCCGGGCACGCCTTCTGATAGACGCCGACCATCGGGTCCAGCTCCTTGATGGCGTGCAGGTACTCCTGCGACAGTCGTGTGCCCTCGGTCGAGATCACGCCCACCAGCCCCTTGCGGGTGGCCTGAACCGCAGCCTGCGCGCCAGGGCTGATCACGCCCACCAGCGGCACATCGAACACCTCCCGGGCCTGGTTCAGCGCCGCCGCTGTGGCTGTGTTGCAGGCGATCACAATCAGCTTGACCTGGGCCTGCTGCAGGTGGCGGATGATCTCGAAGGCGAACTGCTTCACCTCTTCCTGGTAGCGCGGCCCATAGGGAAAGTGCTGCAGGTCGCCCACGTAGATGGTGCTCTCCAGCGGCAGCCGCTCCTGGATGGCCCGCAGCACCGTGAGACCACCCACGCCTGAGTCGAAGACTCCGATCGGACGGCTGTCTCCGGCAGCCGGCCGCCCACCTCGGGCGCGATCGGCCGAGATAGCCTGCCTCAGCGCCCGGGCGGGGCGAAGCCCACGCGCCGCGCTTCTCGCTCCACCTTCCTGGGCTTGCGCAGGAGCAGGACGTGCCGCTCGCCTGCCGGATAGACACCTGCCAGCTCCCAGCTGTCCTCGGCTGCCGCAGCGAGCTTCGCCACCAGGGTCTCGCCGTCGATCATCTCAGCCGGCGTCAGCAGATCGGTCCTGTAATGCCAGTTCCGGCCGCCCTCCCCGTCCGTAACCGTGGGCACTGGCAGGCTGAGGGCGGGTCCGGCGGCGTCAGGCTCCTGGTCCGGCTCGGGCTCTTCCTCGTATCGCTCGCGCATCCTTTGTAGATGTTAGGGCGGTCACGCCAACGCCGGGCGCTGCCCATTGTGCGGGTGGTGGGGATCGAACCCACACGCCTTTTCAGGCACGGCTTTTTAAGAGCTGCGCGTCTACCGGTTCCGCCACACCCGCGTGTGCCGGTGGACCGTAAACAGTCCACTACTGGTCGTAATCGTAGAAGCCACGGCCCGTCTTGCGGCCCAATTCTCGCCGCTCCACCTTGTCCTTCAGGATCTTCGGCGCGCCCGGGCCGCCCTCCAGCCGCGCCCGGTCCTCCAGCCCGCCATAGAAGACGTCCAGGCCACTGAAGTCGAGCAGCTCGAAAGGACCCATCGGCCAGTTCAAGCCCTTCTTGACGGCCGTGTCGATGTCCTCCACGCTCGCATAGCCGCCCTCGAGAAGATTCATGGCTTCCTCGGCGGCGGCGAAGAGGATGCGATTGACTATGAAGCCGTGCACCTCCTTGTTGATCAGCACTGGCACCCGGTCGATCGAGCGCACGAATTCCATGGCGCGCCGGATGGTCTCATCGCTGGTGACAGGTCCCTTGACGACCTCGCACAGCTGCATGACAGTGACGGGGTGAAAAAAGTGGAGGTTGCAGCACCGCTCGGGAGTGGCGACCTCCGAGGCCAAGCGCGAGATCGCGATGGTGCTGGAATTGGTTGCCAGGAGCGCGTCTCGGGCTGCTCGCTCGCCCAGCTGACGCCAGAGGTCTTGCTTGGCGCCGAGGTCCTCGATGATTGCCTCGATCACGAACTGCGCCTGCTCCACCGGCCCCAGATCCGCTGAGAACTCGAGAGCGGCCAGCGCCCGGTCGGCCCCCTCCTGACTGAGCCTGCCCTTGTCCACGGAACGAGCGGAGAGCTTCTGAGATTGAGCTCGGGCCCGCTCGAGCTGTTCGGGCACGCTGTCCACCAGGGTCACCGCGTAGCGACCGCTGTAGGCGGTCTGCAGCGCTATCTGCGAGCCCATCGTGCCGGCCCCCACGATCACCACCCGCTGTGCGCCCGCGGTCTCAGCAGTCAGGCTTTGCCCCATTCTTCTCCTCAGATGTTCCCGGTCAGCAGGGAGCGCTTCGAAGCGGCGGTGATGCAGGCGATCGAAGCGATCCCGGCCGAATTTCAGCCGTACCTGGAGGATATCCACTTCCTGGTGGCTGACGATTCCGGCCTGCGCCTCTTCGGGCTGTACGAGGGCGCCGGAGTGCTGGCCGAGACTAACCTGCCCCCGCGCATCACACTGTTCAAGGACACGCACGAGCACTTCGCCGAGAGCTGGCAGGAGCTGGAGACGCAGGTCCGGCGCACGCTGGAGCACGAGATCGGGCATCACTTCCAAATGGGAGAGCAGGAGCTGCCTCACTGAGGGAGATCAGAGCCGACGATCTGCGCGGGTCCAGGCGAGTTCACACGAGCGGCCGCCTGCCTCCCTGGCGGATATAGCGGACGGTAGAATCCCCTGCTGGCCGGCGACGTAGCCAAGTGGTAAGGCAGAGGTCTGCAAAACCTCCATCACCAGTTCGATTCTGGTCGTCGCCTCCACTCTGGACAGCTTTTGGAGGAATTTCAGTTGGCCGACACGCCGATCAAGATGCCGCAGCTCGGCGAGTCTGTGACCGAGGGCACAGTCGACAAGTGGCTCAAACAGGAGGGCGACTACATCAAGCGGGATGAGCCGCTGGTGGAAGTGGTCACTGACAAGGTCAACGCCGAGATCCCCTCCCCCTTCGAGGGCCGCCTCGTTCAGATAGCTGTGAGAGAGGGCACGACTGTCCCCATAGGCACTGTGCTGGCCCAGATGGAAGTCGCCGGCGCCGCGCCCGAAGCACAGGTCGCCGCCGAACAAGCGCAGCCACAGCAGCCGCGGGATGCTGACCTCAGCACGGCTGCCGCCCAAGCCACAGCGGAGGCGACAGTGGTCGAAAGCGCAGGCGGCCCGTCTGGCGCAGCCGCCGCCGCCACGCCCACAGCGGCCCCCGCGGACAGTGACGGCGTCGCTCGGGCCCGATTCAGCCCAGCGGTGCGCCGCCTGGCGGAGGAGCATCGGCTCGATCCGAGCTTTATCCAAGGCAGCGGCCTGGGCGGCCGGGTAACTCGGGACGATGTGCTCGCCCACGTCGCGAAGCAGGCAGGGGAGCCCACCTCAACCGGACCCACGGCGGCCGAGCCCCAGGCTCCAGCCGCCCGAACCGAGCCTCTCCAGCCCGCGCCGCCAGAGGCCGGCACTCCGGCAGCCGCGGGCGAGGCCCCCGAGGAGCTGGTCCGAATCAGCGCCATGCGCCGCTCGATCGCTGAGCATATGACCCGCAGCCTCGCCACCAGTCCCCACGCCTGGACCTTGCAGGAGATCGACATGACTGAGCTGGTCCGCTACCGCGAGGCGGAGAAGTCGGGCTTCGCCCAGCGCAACGGGACCCCTCTCACCTACCTCCCCTTCGTGATCCAGGTGCTGGGCGACGCTCTTCACGAATTTCCGCTCCTCAACTCCAGCTGGACCGATGACGGGATTCTCCTCAAGCGGTACATCAACGTCGGGCTGGCGGTCGCCATCCCTGACGGCCTGATCGTCCCCGTCATCCACAACGCCGACCGCCTGGGGTTCAGCGATCTCGCTCGGGCTGCGGGCGATCTCGTCCAGCGGGCGCGCAGCCGGCAGCTCCGGCCCGAGGACGTGCAGGGCGGCACTTTCACCTTGAACAACACAGGCCCGACCGGCTCGGTGGCGAGCCAGCCAATCCTGAATCAACCGCAGGCGGCCATCCTGACCACCGAGTCGATAGTGAAGCGGCCGGTGATCATCGGCGAGGGCATCGCCGTGCGGCACATGATGAACATGTGCCTCTCGTTCGATCACCGGGTCATCGACGGCAAGCTCGCCGGCGATTTCCTGGGCCTGATCAAGTCCAGGCTGGAGGGCTGGACGCCCGCGGCAATCCGTATCTAGTTGACTGAGGACCAATGACGGAGACCATTCAACCGGCGCGGCGACTCCCCGACTGGCTGCGCGTGCGCGTCCATGAGGGTGAGAACTACAAGCAGCTGAAGCAGCTGGTCAAGGACAAGCGATTGCACACTGTCTGCGAGGAGGCCCGCTGCCCGAACATCTTCGACTGCTGGAACCGGCGCAGCGCCACCTTCATGATCCTGGGGGACACGTGTACCCGAGCGTGTCGCTTCTGCGCAGTCACCTCCGGCCGGCCCGCCGAGTTCGATCTTGGCGAGCCCGTGCGCGTGGCCGAATCGATAGCTCAGCTGGGGCTGCGCCACGCGGTCATCACCTCTGTCGATCGGGATGATCTGCGCGACGGCGGTGCGGATACGTTCGCACGAACCATCCGGGCGGTCCGCCGCCTCAGTCCACAGACGTCGATCGAGGTCCTGACCCCCGACTTTCAGGGCGAGCCTGAGGCGATCCGAGTCGTCGCGCAGGCGCGGCCTGAGATCTTCAACCACAACACCGAGACCGTGCCGCGCCTCTACGCCAGGATTCGTCCCAAGGCCGTCTACGAACGCAGCCTCCAGCTCCTCCAGACTGTGAAGCGGCTCCAGCCCGACCTGGTCACCAAGTCGGGCGTCATGGTGGGCTTGGGTGAGGAGAAGGAGGAGCTGCTCCAGGTTTTCCGCGATATGCGGGCCCACGACATCGACGTGCTGACAGTCGGACAGTATCTGCGACCAACTCCCAAGCACGCAGCGGTGGTCCGCTACTACGAGCCGAGAGAGTTCCTGGAGCTGAAAGAGGAGGCACTTGCCCTGGGCTTCGAGCACGTGGAATCAGGAGCCCTCGTGCGATCTTCCTATCACGCTGATGAGCAGATCCCAGCCCGTCGTAAGAGCCTGCTGGCTGGGTAGCGTCCCCTACCGGGGCGCCTGGAACCTCCAGCGCGCCCTAGTCGAGGGAGTCAAGGCCGGCCGGGAGCCTGACACCCTGCTGCTGCTCGAGCATCCGGCTGTCTTCACGATCGGCCGGCGGGGCGACGGCTCAACCTTGCTCTGGACCGCAGAGGAGTGCGCCAGGCGCGGAGTCGAGGTGGTCTGGAGCGACCGTGGCGGCGACGCCACCTACCATGGGCCCGGCCAACTGGTCGGCTATCCCATCCTGAACCTGCCGGGTCTGGGAAGCGACATTCTGCGCCACATCCGTGGGCTGGAGCGGAGCCTGATGGCGTATTTGGCGAGCCTCGGCATTGCGTCAGAACCCGGCGGCAGGGGTCTCACAGGCGTTTGGTCGCGGGGGTCGGCGCTGCCGAGCCCGGGCAAGGTCGCAGCCATCGGCGTGAAGCTGAATCAGCGGGTGATCAGCCATGGCTTCGCCCTCAATCTGACCAGCGATCTCAATACGTTCAACGCAGGCATAGTGCCCTGTGGCTTGAGCGGCAAGCGCGCCACCTCGGTGCTCGAGCTTCGCGGCCCCCGACTTTCCGTTCAGGAAGCCGCCTGCGGCTACGCGCCGTTCTTTGCAGCGGAGTTCGGGGTTTCACTCCACTGGTCAGCCCCCGACACACTGCCCGAGCCGGTCGCAGGGCAGCTGACGTCATCTCCAGAACCGCTGGCGGTGCTTAGAGACCGGTAGCCTGTTTACACAGCGTCTTCACACCGTTGGCGCACAGGCGCCCCACTTTTATGATCGCGGCAACATGCTCAGCCAACCTCTAGCGTCGCTGTCTGCGGCGCTGCTCGTGATGGCGTGGAACTTGCCTCGCTGGCTGCAGATGCCCGGCACCTTCCGGCCCCTCCAGCGAGCGGTTCTCCACTTCATCAACGAGCACACGGCGGTCGGCCTCTACCTAGTGGTCTTCGCGGAGGAACTGGGCATCCCGCTGCCGGTGCCAGGCGACGTCGCCATAGCCTGGGGCGGCTATTTGACGACGACAGGAAACATGGCCTTCCCGCTTGCCTTTCTGGCGGTGGTCACCGGCGCCGTGACCGGCAGCTTCTGCCTCTATCAGCTGAGCCGACGCTTCGGTCGGCCTTTCATCCTGCGGGTGTTCAAGCTCCTGGGAATGGATGCTGACCGGCTGGATCGGGCGGAGAAGGCCTTCTCACGCTGGGGCCCATGGGCGATCATCTTGGGCCGGCACATTCCCGGCCTGCGCATAGTGCTCTCGGCGTTTGCCGGCATCGTGGAAGTCCCGCCGGTGACCTTCGTGCTGTCAGTCCTGGTGTCGTCCCTGGCCTGGGCGACTATCTTTCTCCTGCTCGGTAGGCTGCTAGGGCGCCGGGTCGTGCTGCTCTTTCGCCTCCTTCCGGCGCAGCTGGTGCCACTCGCATTGCTGCTGATAGTGCTGGTCGCGGTCACTTACACTGCGCACGAGCGCGGTCTGTTGCGGCGCGCCGCGAGACGCTGGAGCTGATCCCAACCCTGCTTTGAATCTGCCTATTCATAGTTTGGGTAGAGGCCAAATGTGATATCATCCATGTCATGTCGAAGTCAGAGAAGATGGAGCTTGTACCGCTCGATTCAGTAGCCACCGAGACCGATATCGAGATCCTGCCGGACTTTCCCGCCCAGGTGGACGGACGAGAGGTCTGGGTCACCGCTGTTCTGGAGCGGACAGCCGTTATCGAGCCCGCCCCCGGAGAGCCGAAGTTGCTGGTCAACCGGCATCGCTGCCTGGTTGATCCCAAGCGCTTGCGCTTTGGCGTCCTGGCGGCTCGTCACGCTGCGAAGCGGGGCCGCGAAGCCGCACGGCGGAATCGTGCCGCGGGGAAAAGCGCAGCCTGAAAGGCGAAGTGTAGAACTGAGTTGCAGAGGGCTTTTGGTACACTCAGCCAGCGCCGGTCCGGACGGACCGGCGTTCTTTTTTGGGTAGCCGGAGGTCCCGCATGAGCAGCACCGTTGAACTGATTCCGCTCTTGAACGTCGTTCCGCCGGAGAATTTTGAAGTCGGCCCCGGCTTTAACGCCGTCGTCAACGAGGAGAGCGTGCATGTTCGGGCAGTGCTGGAACGAACGGTTGTGGTGGAGCATTCGAGCGGGGAACGCACAGTCGTGCGCAAGGATCTGTGCCTGGTCAAGGAAGGCTCAGTGCCCTTCATTCCCGGCAACCCGAACGGAGGGGTCGGGCCCCGGCAATGGCGCCGGCTGCCCGGTAAACCGCCCCGCTAGAGGCAGCCTCCTTGCTGTCGGGTAAGCGCCTTGCGGACGCCGCCGGCGCTCAGTCCAGAAGTTCGTAGGCGGGCAGCGTCAGGAAGTCGACGAAGTCGTCGGCCAGGGCGACCTGGTCGAAAACTCTGCGAGCGTCGTTGAAGCGGCCTGACGAGTAGCTCTCGCCGTAGCTCTGCCGCAGCTTCTCCAGTTCCTGGTCGGCGATCTCACCTACCAGTTCCTTGGTCACCGGCCGCCCATCTTCCAGGCGGACGCCGTGCCGCACCCACTGCCAGACCTGAGAGCGTGAAATCTCGGCGGTGGCCGCGTCCTCCATCAGATTGTTGATGGCTGCCGCTCCGTTGCCGCGCAGCCAGGACTCGATGTACTGGATGCCGACGCTGACATTGAGGCGGAGTCCCGCCTCGGTGATGGCCCCACCGCCGATCGCGAGATTGAGCAGTTCAGCCGGTTTCACCTGAACGTCATCGCGCAACTTGTCGATCTGGTTGGGCCGTTTGCCCAACACCTCGTCGAAGCACTCCGTGGCGGCCTGAACGAGGTCCGGGTGGGCCACCCAGGTCCCATCGAAGCCGGCCTCTGCCTCCCGCACCTTGTCTTCGCGCACCTTCTCCAAGGCCACGCGGTTTACCTCGGCGTCCTTGCGGCTGGGGATGAAAGCCGCCATGCCGCCCATGGCAAAGGTGCCGCGTCGGTGGCAAGTGCTCACCAGGAGCTCGGTGTAGGCACGCATGAAGGGAACCGTCATGGTGACCTGGGCCCGGTCTGGCAGCACCATGTCGGAGCGGTCCCGGAACTTCTTGATGACGCTGAAGATGTAGTCCCAACGGCCCGCGTTCAGCCCGATGGAGTGCTCCCGGAGTTCGTAAAGGATCTCATCCATCTCGTAGGCGGCGAGGATCGTCTCGATCAGGACTGTGGCCCGGATGGTGCCTCGCTCAAGGCCCAGCGTTTCCTCGGCATGCGTGAAGACGTCGTTCCAGAGCCGGGCCTCCCGGTGGCTTTCCAGCTTGGGCAGGTAGAAGCAGGTGCTGAGGCCCTTGCGGCGCCGCCTCTCGGCGTTGTGAAACGTGTACAGCCCGAAGTCCATCAGACCGCCGGCGATCTGGCCGCCGTCGACCAAGAGATGCTTCTCGGGTAAATGCCAGCCCCGCGCGCGTACCAAGAGGTAGGCAGGGTTCGGCTTCAGCTTGTATTCCTTGCCCTCTGGCGTCCGCAGCTCGATGCTGCCCTCGATGGCCTCGATCAGGTTCACCTGGCCGTCGAGGTTGTTCTGCCACGTCGGTGAGTTGGCGTCCTCAAAGTCGGCCATGAAAACCCGGGCGCCGGAGTTGAGAGCGTTGATCAGCATCTTCCGCTCAACGGGCCCTGTGATCTCGACGCGCCGGTCCTGCAGGTCGCGAGGTGGCGGCGCAGTCTTCCAGTCGCCGTCGCGGATATGCCTTGTCTCCGGCAAGAAATCCGGCCGGACGCCGCCCGCCAGCTGGCTCTCCCGCTCCCGCCGCGAGGCCAGGAGCTCGTGCCGCCGGCCATCGAAGCGCCTGTGCAGCCCTGCCAAGAACTCCAGCGCCTCCGGCGTCAGGATCTCGGCGTGGCGCCCTTCAATGGGGCCCCTGACGTCAACTCCCTGCACCTCGATCATGCCTCGTCCTCCTCGTCCCACCTGCGCTGATCAGCCATGTGCGTCCGACTCTACGCGGCGGTCAACCGAGCCCGACCGCACCGGCCTGAGGCACGAGGACGGGGGATGGTGCCGAGACCCAGATTTGAACTGGGGACACCTTGATTTTCAGTCAAGTGCTCTACCAAGCTGAGCTATCTCGGCACGGCGGACCATTCTAGTGTCCTGGAACTGACCACGAGGTCGATGACTTCGTGGGCGGAAGGAAAAGGTGGTGCAAAAGGAGGAGTGAGGCAAGGAACTTCGGTTCCAGGAAGTCGTGTCCAGGACGCCGGCGGTGGACCTGATCACCCGGATCATCCAGCTCCGGGCGTGGGCGGTGAGAGGTTCGAACTCCCGACCTCCTCGGTGTAAACGAGGCGCTCTGACCAGCTGAGCTAACCGCCCCGAGGCCTGACCGCAGAGTCTACGGAGAGGCCGCCAGCTGCAGAGCTTGGTTCAGCTGCGCGTCGTCGGCGTGACCTCGCTCTGGCTGCAATACGTCGAACATGGCCGACTTCTTGGCCAGCGGCACTGCGACGTCAGGCTGCAGTCCACTCTTGTCGATGGATCGGCCGTCAGGCAGATACCAGCGCGCTATTGTCAGGTGGAGGTCCCCGCCGTTCTGGAGCCTGTAGTCGACTTGAACCGAACCCTTACCGAAGGTCTTGGCTCCGACCAGGGCGCCGCGGTGGTGAGCCTGGAGGGAACCCGACACTATCTCCGAGGCGGACGCGCTGTCCTCATTGACCAGCACGAAGAGGCGAACCCCGGCTGCCGGGTGGTTACCGTCGACGTCGGTCCGCTGGACGCTGCCGTTCCTTCCGCGCTCTTCGAATACCTCTCCCCGATCGACGAAACGGCTCACCATCGCCACCGCGGCGCTGACCAGTCCGCCCCCGTTCTCTCGTAGATCAAGCACCACGCTGTGAGCCGCCGGCAGGCCTGCTGCCAGTTGGCTGTCGAATTCGTCCCGAGTGCGATCTCCGAACTGATATACCCGCAGATACAGCACCGAGCCCGGCAGCGAAGCTGCCTCAACGCTCGGACTCTGGAAGTCCTGCCGCTCCACAGTCACATCCAGTTCGCCGCTGCCCCGCCGGAGGTGAAGGACCACCTGGGTCCCCACCTGGCCTCTGATGAGGGCGGAGGACTCCTCCGGCTTCAAGTTCAAAGCCGGTTTGCCGTCGATGGCCAGGATCACGTCTCCTGTCTTGAGGCCGGCTTTCAGCGCCGGCGAAGCCGGCAGCAGCCCAGTGATGACCGGATAGCCACCCTGGTAGTCAACGTAGATGCCGATGAGCCCCGCGTGGCGGCCTGAGTAGCTGTCCTGCTGCTGGCGGTACTGGGCAGGGTCCAGATAGGCGCTGTAGGGATCGCCCAGGGCCTGCACCATGCCTCTGATGCTGCCCTGGCTCAAACTGCCCGAGTCAAGCTTGTCGTTGTAGTACTGGGTGCGCAGGAGCCGCTGTGCCTGGTTGACGCTGGCCTGGTCGAACTGCCCCGAACCCGACTGGCCGGGGAGGACCGGAACTATGTCGGGGAAGTTCTGATCCGCCCAGACGCCGCCCGTGAACGACAGTAGTATCAGGACCAGCCCGGCCATAGCCTGGCGCCACCAGCCGAAGCTGAGCCGTCGAAGGATTCTGAGCGTTCTGCCCTACTTCCTGTGCGTCACGCGAGATATGCCTGCGGGTTCACCCAGCTCCCGTTGTACAGCACGCCAAAGTGGAGGTGAGCGCCAGTCGAGTAGCCGGTCGAGCCCTCGTTGCCTATGATGTCGCCCCGGTTGACGTGCTGGCCGACACTGACGTTGACCGCTGAGAGGTGCGCGTAGTACGTGGTGAAGCCACCGGCGTGCGTGATGATCACGTGGTTGCCATAGCCGCCGCCGCAGCTCCAGAAGCCTTCGCTGCACCCAGTCACCACATCGCTCACTATGCCCATGTCCGCAGCGCCGACGGGCGTTCCCCAGGCCGCTCCGATGTCGATTCCCTGGTGGAAGTGGCGGCTGGGGCAGTTGGGATCGTAGGGCTCGCCGAGCAGGTCGCTGCAGCCGAAGCCCTGGGTGATGTAACCCTGTTCCGGCCAGCCCAGCCGGCCCGCCCCACCCCCGCCGGTGTTGCCACCACCGCCACCGGCCGCGGCCCGCTGGGCGGCCTCCTGGCGTAGCCGCTCGAGTTCGGCGGCGTATTGAGCTTGCAGTTCTATCGCCTTCTGAGCCGTGCGCTCGTTCTCGGCGCTCTGGACTGCCGCCTGCTGCTGGTACTGGGCCTCCAGTGATTGCTCATACGTCAGCACCGACTGCTGATCGGCCAGGGACTTGTCAAGCGCGGCCTTCTGGTCCTTCTGCTGATTCAGGAGCGCAGCCTGCTCCTGGCGGCGGCCCTGCTGCTGGCTTTCCAGCTGTCGCACCTGCTCCTTGTCCGCCTTGAGGCTCTTCACCTGTCTCTGGTCGGAATCGATGATCTGCTGCATGATGGCCACCCTATCGACCATGTCGGTGAAACTCCGCGAGGTCACCAGCACCTCCACGTAGTTGAGCTCCCCGTGCTTCGTGAGCTCCCGGGCCCGCTGATCCAGCAGCTGCTGCTTCAGCGTTATCTGCTGGTCGCGGCGGGTGATGTCAGCCCCCGTGTAGCGCAAATCCCGTTCGGTCCTGGCCAGCTTGAGGCTGGTGTCGGCGATCGCCTTCTTCTGCTGCTCGATCTGCCCCGAGAGCTGCTTGATCAGCTCCTGCGCCACGCGCTCCTTCTCCTGAGCGTCAGCCACGCTCTGCTGGAGCTGTTGGAGCAGTGCCTCGACATCCTTCTTGTGCTGATCGTTCTGTTTGATCTGCTGGCAGATCGGATCGTTGGGGTCGCAATCCGCCAGCACGGTTTTTGGCACCAAGGCTGTGGGCAGCAAGGGGACCAGCAGAAGCAGCAGCAGGAGAGCGCGCACCAGCTGCTCAGAGTCTCACGAAGCGGCGGACGCTGATGAAGCTCCCGACCAGTCCCAACCCGCTGCCCAACGCCAGCATCTCCAACCCCAGCGGGACCACGAAGCTGGGGTCGTAGGCGAGCGGCAGGAAAAACAAATCCTGCTGGAAGCGCGCGACAAAGGGCCTGTAGATGGCGAGGAGAACCGCCACCGCCAGCGCCGCGGCGATCATTCCCGTCAGCCAGCCCTCGATCAGGAAAGGCCGGCGGACGAACCACTCGGTGGCTCCGACCAGCTTCATCACCTCGATCTCCCGCCGGCGATGATAGACAGCCGTGCGAATGGTGTTCATCACTATCACCACGGAAATCAGCAGGAGCACTGCGAAAAGTCCGAGGCCGGCGATTGTCAAATAGTTGGAGAGCCTCACCATGTTGGCTATGAAGTCGCCCTGATAATCGGTGGGGTTGGTCCGATCGGCGCCGCGCCAGCTTCGGGCCAGGCCGTCGATAGTGCTCACGTCAGAAAGGTGCCGGACCGAAACCTCGATCTTGGCCGGCACGGGATTGCTATCCAGCTGCTGCAGCAGCTGCTGGTTGCGAGGATCGCTGGCAAACCGGCGCAGCTCCTCGTCCTTGCTGACGAAGCGGACGTTGGTCACTTCCGGGCGCTCCCGCAGTTCCGCCATGAAATCGCTGACTGACGCCAGGGGAGTTCCGTCCGCGACACTTACGCTGATGACGCTCACGCGCTGCTTGTAGCCTTCCAGCACCTGGCTCAGCGCATGGCCGAGCAGCAGGCTCGTCCCACCCAGCAGCAGGATGAGCATTATCGAAAGCACAGCGGCAACAGTGACGCCGCCGTTGCGCCAGAAGCTCTGCCAGCCGCTGTTAGAGGTGAACAGCAGCTGCCGGAAGAACCTCATGGTACCTCCCTGATCGGTCGTCTCTGACGACCTGGCCGCCGTCGATGGCGATCACCCGCCGCCGGAGCATGTCAACTATCTCCCGATTGTGAGTGGCCATCACCACTGTCGCCCCGCCAGCGTTGATGCGCAGGAACAATTGCATGATCTCCCAGGCGGTGGCGGGATCCAGGTTTCCGGTCGGCTCGTCCGCCAGGATGAGCCGCGGCGCATGCACCAGAGCGCGGGCGATGGCGACCCGCTGCTGTTCGCCACCGGAGAGTTCGCTGGGATACTTGCGCCGCTTATCTTCGAGGCCCACGGTCGCCAGGGCCTCGCTGACCCGAGCGGAGACCACGCGACTCGACTCGCCCAGAACACGAAGTGCAAAGGCCACGTTTTCGTAGACAGTGAGCCGCGGCAGCAGCTTGTAATCCTGGAAGACCAGGCCCACCTGGCGCCGAAAGTGGGGCAGGCGCCAGCGCTTCATGCGACCCAACTCCAAACCGTTGATGAAGATCTTGCCCTTGCTGGGCTTCTCCTCTCGGATCAGCAGGCGAACGAGTGTGGACTTGCCGGCGCCGGAGGGACCGACTAGAAACAGAAACTCGCCCGCGGGGACTTCCAGCGAGATGTCGCGCAGCGCCAGCGTGCCGTTGGGATATCGCTTCCAGACGTGCTGCAAGCTGATGACCGGCCTGGAATTGAAGCGTGGAGCTAGGATCATGGGTGCTGCGACAAATGGTGTGACTGTGAAGGAACTGCCAGCCGCTAAGCGGTGCTACCGACTTTGAGCAGTATAGACCCGGAAAAGAGGCCCGGTCAAATTGCAGCCCACCCGCGAAAGTGCCCCGGCCGCCTCCGCGACGGCGTACCGCGCTAGCCTTCGGCTAGCCGCCAGCGAAGCCAGCCCTCCAGGAAGGGCTCGAGTTGACCGTCCAGAACAGCCTGGGCGTTGCCGACCTCAACGCCCGTCCGCACGTCCTTGACCATTGTGTACGGCTGCAGCACGTAATTGCGAATCTGGCTGCCGAACTCGGCAGGCATCACGTCCCCGCGCAGTTCGTCCCGCTTCTTGGCAGCCTCCTCCTGCTGACGCTGGAAGATCCGCGCCCGGAGGACCTTCATGGCCAGCTCACGATTCTTCAGCTGGGAGCGCTCGTTCTGGCAGGAGACCACTATCCCAGTCGGGAGATGCGTCAGCCGCACTGCCGAGTCGGTCTTGTTGACGTGCTGGCCACCGGCCCCGGTCGAGCGATAGGTGTCGACCCGAAGGTCCTCGGGATTGATCTCCACCTGCGCCTCTTCCCCCTCGGCCAGCTCGGGCATGACCTCCACCAGGGCGAACGAGGTGTGTCGGCGGTGATTCTGGTCGAAAGGCGAGATGCGGACCAGGCGATGTACACCGTGCTCGGCGCGCAGCAGGCCGTACGCTCGGCGGCCGCGGAGAACCAGGGTGGCCCCCTTCAGCCCTGCCTCTTCCCCAGCCGCCGTGTCGATCACCTCCACCTCGCATCCCGGCCGCAGGGTTGACCGCTCCTGGGCCGGCGGCTGCGCCCACTTCATGTACATGCGCATTAAGATCTCAACCCAGTCCTGAGCGTCAACGCCGCCCTGGCCGGCCGAGATGCTGAGCACGGCGTTGTGCCTGGCGTAGGGATCGGCGAAGAGCACCTCCAACTCCAACTGCTGCAGCTCCTGATCGACAGCCAGGCTGTCGACTTTCACCTGCTCCGCCAGCTCTTCGTCCTGACCGGCGAGCTGCGCCAGCTCCTCCAAGTCCTCGGCTCGTCGCTGCAGCTGTTCCCAGACCGTGACTTCGTCGCGCAGCTCGCGAGCTTCTCGGGCAATCCCCCCGGCAGCCTGGGAATCCTCCCAGATGCCGGGCTCGGTCAGCTTGGCCTCGAGCTCCTCAGATCGGCGCCGCTTTTCCGGCAGGTCAAAGATGCTCCTTGAGCTCGAGGATGCGCCGAAGTTGCTCCGCGGGCGTGCGATCAGCGGCCATGACAGCGTTTGTACTTCTTGCCCGAGCCGCACCAGCAGGGCTCGTTGCGGCCGACTTTGACGTTGCCGGCGGGTGTGCCACCGGTTGTGACGCCGTCGTCGGCGACGGCACCGACCGCGGCGCCGACGGGAACCTTTCGTTCGGAGCCGTTGCTGGTTGATCGCCGTTCCGGCGCCGCGACCTGTGGTGGCGGCCTCTCGGGCTCCAACTGCACGCGAAACATGCTGGCGACGACGTCGCCCTGAATCGAAAGGGTCAGCTCGTTGAACATCTTCAGCGCTTCGTTCTTGAACTCGACGAGGGGGTCCTTCTGGGCGTAGGCCTGGAGGCTGATCCCCTCCCGGAAATGCTCCATGGTGGTCAGGAAGTCAACCCACTTGGTGTCGATGGTTCGCAGCATTACGAAGCGCTCCACCTGCCGCACTACTTCCGGATCGCCCAGTTCTGCTTCCTTCTGCTCGTAAACAGCCAGCGCCGCGTCGTAGAGGTAGTTGGCGAGACCGTCCTTGCCCGAGTTCAGAGCCTCGTCGGGAAGCTCCGTTTCAGGTGCGATCGGCATGTAGTGAGACAGGTAGCGCAGCAGCTCCTCCAGATCCCAACGGTCGGGATGCCGCCCCGTGCAGTTCGCCTCCACGCCCCTGTCGATGACCTCGCGCAGGTAGTCGAGGATGTTGGCCCGGGTATCGATGCCGCTCAGTACCTTCTCGCGCTCGGCGTAGATCAGCTCCCGCTGCGTGTTCATCACGTCGTCGTATTCGACGACGTGCTTGCGAGCGTCGAAGTTCATGCCCTCCACGCGCCGTTGAGCGCGCTCGATGGAGCTGGTCACCCAGCCGTGTTCGATGCGGTCTCCCTCGAGCCTGTCCATCAACCTGCCTATGCGGTCGGCCGCCGGCCCGAAGACCTGCATCAGCTGGTCGTCCAGGGAGATAAAGAAGCGCGTCGAGCCCGGGTCGCCCTGCCGTCCGGCTCGGCCGCGCAGCTGGTTGTCGATGCGCCGGCTCTCATGCCGCTCGGTGCCGACGATATGCAGTCCGCCCAACGCTTGCACGCCGTCGCCGAGCACTATGTCGGTGCCGCGACCCGCCATGTTGGTGGCGATCGTGACAGCCCTCTGCTGGCCGGCCTCGGCCACGATGCTCGCCTCACGCTCGTGCTGCTTGGCGTTGAGGACGTTGTGCTTGACGCCCTTCTTCTGCAGCAGGCGGGCGAGCCGCTCTGATTTGTCGACGGAGACCGTGCCCACCAGCACCGGCCGGCCCAATTCATTCATCTCCACAATCTCATCGATGACTGCGGCGAACTTGGAGTCCTCGTCGCGATAGATGACGTCCGCCTCGTCAAGCCTGATGAGGGGCCGGTTGGTGGGGATCTCCACGACTGTGAGCCGGTAGATCTTGTCGAATTCCTCCGCCTCAGTGATTGCGGTGCCCGTCATCCCGGCAAGCTTGTCGTAGAGCCGGAAGTAATTCTGCAAAGTGATCGTCGCGAGCGTGCGCATCTCCTGCTGGACTTTGAGGCCCTCCTTGGCCTCCACCGCCTGGTGCAGCCCGTCTGACCAACGCCGCCCTGGCATCGTCCGGCCGGTGAACTCGTCCACTATCACCACCTCCCCGTTCAAAACGAGGTAGTGGTCCTCCCGGTGATAGAGAGCCTTCGCTTTCAACGCCTGGTTGAGCTGGTGGGCTTCGACTGCCTGCTCCAGGTCGTAAATGTTCTTGATTCCGGTCAGGCGCTGAATTTTGGCGATGCCCTCTTCGGTCAGCGAGGCTGACTTGTACTTGAGCTCGACTATGTAGTCGACGTCTTTTTCCAGCTTGGCCGCATAGCGCGCGTACTGGTAATACTTGTCGGTCGATTCGGCGGCGGGGGCCGAGATGATGAGAGGCGTCCGAGCCTCGTCGATCAGGATTGAGTCGACCTCGTCCACTATGCCGTAGTGGAGCTTGCGCTGAACCCGCTGGCTCAGATCGGTAGCCATGTTGTCGCGGAGATAATCGAACCCGAACTGGTTGTTGGTGCCGTATGTGATGTCGCAGCGGTAGGCCTCCTGCCGGCCGGAAGGCCGGAGGTGGCGCAGTCGCGGATCCGAGTGGTCCGGATCCGCGTAGTCAGGGTCGTACACGAAGGACCCGTTGGGCTGGTGCGGGTCGCCGACGATGACGCCTGTGCTGAGACCCATGCCGTGATAGACAGGCGCCATCCAGCCCGCGTCGCGCCGGGCCAGGTAGTCGTTGGCGGTGACCAGATGAACGCCTTCCCCGGAAAGGGCGTTCAGAGCCAGCGGCAGCGTGGCCACCAGCGTCTTGCCTTCACCTGTCTTCATCTCCGCGATCTTGCCGTGGTGGAGAACGATGCCGCCCACGATCTGGACGTCGAAGTGTCGCATGCCGATGGTGCGCTGAGCGAGCACCCTGGTCAGGGCGAAGGACTCCTCCAGAAGATCTTCCAGGGACTCATCCTGAGCGCGGCTCCGCAGCAGCTCGGCCCGGGCCTTGAGCTCGGCGTCGCTGAGCGGCTTCAGCTCGTCTTCGATCTCACCAATCCGCTCAGCTGTGCGCAGGTGGTGGCGGATTTCCCGCTCATTCGGGTTGAAGACACCACCGAAGAGCCTCATCAGGCTGCCCACCTCGGGCTCGGCAGGCATCTAGGCAGGCGGAGCTGAGCTGCTGGGGGCTGGCTCCGGACCGCGCTCGAGGCCCTGGTCCGGCCGGGGACCGCGACCTTCACTGAAGGGATGATACCCATGGCCCTCGTGGCCCAAGCCGAACTGAACTTCAGACATCCACCCGCGCCAACGTGACGGCCGTCACCTGACCGGCGCCGCCCGCCTTCAGCGCGGCTGCACAGCTCTCCAGTGTCGCCCCGGTGGTGGCCACATCATCCACGAGCAGAATCGCAGCCCCGGCCAGGCGCGGTCCCTGCCATTGGAATGCGCCATCGACGTTGCCGCGCCGGCGCAGCCTGTCCAGACCGACCTGCGGCGGCGTATCCCGCACCCGGATCAGCCGGCCGGCAGGCCGCGGCAGCCGCAGCCGGTGCCGAAGCTCGCCGACCAGCAATTCCGCCTGGTTGTAGCCGCGCTGGCGGAGCCGACGCGGATGCAGCGGCACCGGTACAAGCTGCGTCTCGGGGCGTACCCCAACCTCGCGGCCAACCGCTTCGGCCAGCAACCCGGCCAGCGCGGGTGACAGCGCCTGCCAGCCGGCGTACTTGAAACGGTGAATGGCCCGCTCCAACGGCCCCTCGTAGGCGGCGACAGAGCGCAGGCGCGACAGGCAGCGCAGGCGCGCCCGGCAGCCGCAGCTGATGCCTGCATGCTCCAGCTCCCGGCCGCAGCGACGGCAGAGGGGCTCCTCCAGTCGGCGCACGCGGTCCCTGCAGCCGGCGCACAGCCAGGCACCCACCGCGCCGCAGCCGCCACAGCGGGGCGGCAGCAGCCAGTCGAGCAGGCGACTCCAACCTGCCATGTCGACGACGCTGCCACGTCCGAGCCCGCCTTGTCAGCCGAGGCGGTGAAGATCGGCCGCACTCGAGCGGAGGCAGGGCGCCCACTCAGAGCGATCGACAGCTCAGCGACGCGCAGGTCTTGCTGACTGGGCGGCAGACCTCGCCTCAGACGGGTTCGATGCTGAATTGCTCGCCTCGCTCCAGGGGCAAGCCGGAAAGTGAGCCGGCAGGCAGCTCGACCACGCTGCGGCTGCCCGCCACGAAGGGCACGACGCGCCAGGGCCTAAGGCCGCCACGGGCCGACACCAAGCGCTGGGCTCGATCGAGGAAGATGGCATCGAGCGGAAAGCGGACGCCGAACATGTGGATGCCATTGCAGGGCTGGATCCACATCCCCTGCCCGGCGGGGAGAGCGGGCCTGAACATCAGGCCCAGGCCGCGCCCCACAAACGTGCGCGGCACCAGCAGGCGCTCCGCCAGGACGCGCCCGGACGGCACGTGCCGAAGCCGGAGAATCTGCTCAGTTCGCGCCATCTCGCCTAAGCTACTGCGACCTCAGTGCCTGAATTTATCTCCGCCGGAGTCCGGCTTCACTACGCGCTCGCAGGACCAGCCGACGGCAGACCCATAGTGCTGGGCCATGGCTTCTGCAGCGACTACTCGCTCAACTGGAGAGGCACTCGCTGGCAGGAGACACTGACCGGCGCCGGCTTCCACGTGATAGGCCTTGACAGCCGCGGTCATGGCGCTTCGGCGAAACCGCATGACCCGGCCGCGTACAGTCGCCCGGAGATGGCGGCGGATGTGACGCGTCTGCTGGACGAGCTCGGCCTCCAGGCGGCCGACTACCTCGGCTACTCGATGGGCGCGCGCATCGGGTTGGAGCTGCTGCAGCGCTTTCCCGAGCGCGTCCGCCGGGCGGTTCTCGGGGGGTTGAATAGCTCGGACGACTTTGAGCGCGCTCGGCTGATCGCCCGCCGCTTTCGGGGGGATGGCGCGGTCACCGACCCGGTGGCAGTCTCCTTCTTCTCATTCGCTTCGGCCCGGCCGGTGAATGATCTCGAGGCTCTGGCCTGCTGCATCCTGGGCGACCAGCCACCGCTCCAGGAGGTCGCTCTGCGCCGCATAGCCGTAAAGGCTCTGCTCGTCGCAGGTGATCGCGATCCCCTAGCGGCTGAGGCCGAGTCAATCGCTGCCCTGATACCCAATGCCAGCTATGTCGAGCTGCAGGGCCGCGACCACATGAGCTCAGTACCTGCCCGGGCCTTCAAGGAGGCCGCGCTGGCGTTTCTCAGCTAGAGCTGGAGCGCTTCGGCGGTGCCGCGAAGCGTCTGGACGATCTGGCCGCCCAGCGTGTACCAGATGAGCGCCAGGGCAAGCAGAGTGAGAAGCGCCAGCAGCCAGTAGTCGACCAGCTTGGGCTTCGGCTCCTGACTCACGCTTGGCAAGCCTACTGAAGCCACCGGCAGAGGCAGTCGGCCTCTTCCCGCCTGGCCGGGCGCTGGCTCAGCTCCGGCCGACGCTGCCCAGTCTCAGCCGCGCCAGGTCCCAGAGCATCCGGCCGCCGTCGCGCAGGGGGGAAACGCTGCTGGCGTCGGAGTTCAGCCAGCGCACCCCTACCTCGGTCACGCGGTAGCGGGAGCGCCGAGCGCGGAGCAGGATCTCGATATCGAAAGCAAAGCGATCGATCTCCAGCTGACTGAAGAGTTGCCGGGCGGTCTCGCCCCGGAAGAGCTTGAAACCGCACTGCGTGTCACGCAGGCCGGGCAGAAGCGTCACCCGCACCAGGCGGTTGAACGCTTTCCCCAGCAGCCGGCGGTGGAAGGGCTGGTCGATCTCCCGGGCGCCCGGCACAGCGCGGGAAGCGATAGCGATATCGGCGCCATCGGCGATCGCTCGTTCTAACTTCGACAGCTCCTCGATGGGCATCGAGGCATCGGCATCGAAGAGCAGCACCAGAGTGCCTCGGCTGAAATGAACGCCCTCGGCCGACGCCCGACCTTTGCCCCGATTGCGCGGCAGGGTCTTGACTCGGACCTGCGGATAGTCGCCAGCCAAGCGTCGCAGCAATGCGCCGGTACCGTCGGAGCTGCCATCGTCGACGAGGATGACCTCGAAAGGCCGGCCGCGCTCCAGAAGCCACCGAGAGACCCCTGCCACCGAAGCGGGCAGCCGTCGCATCTCATTGAAGCAGGGGACCACCACGCTGAGATCCGGGGCCTGACCGCTCAGGCTTGCTGCCTCCGCGCCACCGCCAGCGCAAACACCGGTAGAACCCACATACGGCGGATGCGCCAGGGCTGGAGCAGCAGTCGCCAGAACCACTCCAGGTGCACCCTGCGTACAGGTTCGGGCGCCCGCCTAACGCGGCCGGCGAGAAAGTCGAAAGTGCCGCCCACGCCGATGGCCACCGGCACTCGCAGCCTTTCTCGATTGCGCTCCACCCAAAGCTCCTGGCGAGGATGCCCGTAGCCGACCAGCAGGACGTCTGGCTGCGCCATCTCGATGCGCCGCAGGCTTTCCAAGTCGTCCGCCGGGAGCGGCGAGCCGGCGTGCACGCCTGCCACCTGCAGCCTCGGATAGCGCTGCTGCAGCCGTCTCGCTGCCTCTGCCCCGACGCCGGGCAGCGCGCCCAGCAAGAAAGGCCGCCAGCCGCGCCGCGCACAAAGCTCAGCCAGCGCCGGCACCAGGTCGCTGCCTGCCACGCGCTCCTGCTTGTCGGCGCCCTGGCGGCGCAGAGCCCAGACCAGCCCTATGCCGTCTGGCACGCACAGGGCTGAGCGCTCCAGCACCTGGCGGAATGCCGGATCGCGGCGGGCGCGCATGATGAACTCGGGGTTGGCTGTCGCCACGAGCCCCACGGGCCCCCGAGCCTCGATCAGGCGCTCGACGACTGCCAGCGCTTCAGCCATGTCCACGCAGTCGACTCGGATTCCGAGTACGCGCTTGGATTCCACAGCTATATCATCGCCAGCGGATGCACGCGGGCGCCGGCATCCAAGCCGCTGGCGGCGCCTGCGCAATGGAAGCTTTCCACTGATGCATGAGCAGTCGGCCGTAGCATCGACCAGAACTGTGAGCTCGCCTGAGTCCCGATTCACCGGTCCGCCGCGAGAGAATTGGGGTCCAGGCGCGCCAGGTGGTGATTCGGCGCCGAGGACCGGAGGGAGCGCACCCAAAGGTGCGTGAGCGAGGACCGCAGAAGTCCGGGGCGCCAGCTGGTGCGCCTGGGCGCCAAGGCTCCGCGGTGGGTCGGTGGATCGGGACTCAGGCCAATCGGCGCCTGTTCGATCTAGAGCAGCCCCGGCGAAAGGAGGCTCCCATCCACCCCTCCCACCAGCCACCCGGCTACTCCTACCTGCTTCATCGGCGCCACGCGCCGGGCCCCGAGCGGCGCACCTCCGCGTCAGGGGTGATGACCGCGAGCGAGCACTCGGGAACGCATATCGACGCCCTCTGCCACCAGGCCTGGGACGGACGCCTGCATGGCGGCGCGGATGCGGTCGCCGCGCAGGGCAGCTTTGGCTTCTCGCTGCTTGGCGCGGAAGCGATGGCCCCGATCCTGACTCGGGGCTGGCTCATCGACCTGGGTTTGGTGGCCGAGCCCGGCTGGATCTCGCTCGAGAGGGTGCGCCGGGCGGCCTCAGAGCAAACTGTCGAGCCTGCGCCTGGCGACGTGGTGCTGATCCGCACTGCCAACGGAGCGAATTGGCAGGAGCCTCAGCGCTACCTTCGCGGTCCCGGGATGGCGCCGGCCGTGTCCAGCTGGCTGGCCGAGCTTCGACCGCGAGCAGTCGGCGCCGACAACCTGGCTTGGGACTGGCTCGAACCCGATCCGGCGTACGGCACGCTGCCGGGCCACACGATCCTGCTGGTGCAGCACGGCATTCACATCTTGGAGAACCTCTACCTGGAGGAGCTGGCCGCTGCCGGCGTCAGGAGCTTCACGTTCGTCTGCCTGCCGCTGAAGCTGGTGGGAGCCACTGGCTCGCCCGTCCGGCCAATCGCTTTACTCGAAAGCTAGCCAGTGGGCGAGGACGCCTGCACTGTGGGGTCGAGCGGCCCCAGATTCTGCGCGAAGCGGGTCAGCGGCTCTTGCCCCTCGACCCTTACCCTGGGCCAGGCAAAGCGGCTGGCCGCGCTCTCGGCTGCCCCTTGCTCGGTGGTCGTGGCGGTGTCGAAGCCGGCTGCCTGGACAGCCTTTTCCACTGCGGGATTGTGACGACCCGAGGGGTAGCTGAAGTCCAGCACCGGGTGGTTGACTATGTGCTCCAACGAGGCCTTGCCGTCCACCAGCTCATGAACGAGGTCGGCAGCCGCGACGATTGTCAAGTCCACATGGGTCACCGTGTGGGCCCCGACCTCGACGCCTGCGCGGTCGAGCTCAGCCACCTGCTCTGCGGTGACGTAGCCAGGCCTGCCCAAGAAGCCGCTCACAAGATAGGCGACAGCGGTGAAGTGGTGTTCCCGTAACACCGGCCACGCTGTCGAATAGAAGTCGGCGTAGCCGTCATCGAACGTGAGCACGACGGACCGGGCGGGCAGGGTGCCGAGGTTGGCAAGATAGGCGCTGACATCCCTCAATGTCACGGGGCGATAGCCGTTCTGCGCCAGCCAGTCCATCTGGGCCCGAAAGTCATCAGGCGTAACTGAGAGGTCGTAGCCCACCGTCCGGGGCGGTTCCCTGGGCACGCGGATGTAGTGGTACATGAGGACGGGCACATGCAGCTGGGAACGGCCTGGCTCGACGATCTCAGAGGCGGCTGGCTTACCGCCCGGCGGCGCGCTGGGCAAAGTCGCAGGCAAGCTCACCGAAGTGCTGGGGTGCTGGGCGGCGACCCGGTTGGTTTGCCCACCCTGCCAGCGTGCGAAAAGACTCATTCGGCCGGAAGCCACGACGGCCAGGACGAGGACCAGCGCCAGCGCTGCGGCCGCCCGCAGCCGCCAGACTTGGGGAAGCATGGCTAGTGTCGCCTTGTGAGAACGGCTGAGCGCACCACCTGCAGCCTACTCAAATGAATGACCGGGAGCGCATCAGGGGGGGCAGGGCGTCGGGCAGCCCGGCTGCCCCTCGGACGGCGCAGGTGAGCGGCTCTGGCGGAACGCGCACGGGCAGTGCCGTCCAGCCGGACAACTCGGCTGCGAGGTGCGGCCACCGCCACAGGTCGCCAGCCAGATGAAATCCCCGCTCGCGGGCCTGCTGGGTCTGCCTGTCAGTCAGGCCGGAGTGGACTTCCTGGAGCATGGTCGCCAGCTGCCGGGTCGGGCTCTTTCCCACCGGCCTGCCGGTCTGCCAGGCAGCAGCCCCCAACTGCGCGGCGCCGTCCAGTACAGCTACCTCGGCGCCCCTCCCGTGCACGTGGATCACCGTCTCCAGATCGCCTCTGCCCAGCTGCAGACCGACCCCAACGGCCGCCGCTAAGGGGCCATCGACCAGCCAGCACTGGCCAGCGCCGGCTGCCACCGCAGCTCCACTTATCCGCACAGCGGCGGCTGCAGGTAGCTGACCCTGCAGGCAGATGCCCAAGGCCGGGCGGAAGGGCCAGCGGAGACCGACGAAGCGATCCAGCACGTGTTCGACCACGAGGCTGAGCGTGATCAGCTCCGGCTGGGTCCAGCCGCCGCCCAGAACCTGCGCCTCGATTGAGCCCTCGGCGGGCTCCTCGCCCAAGCCCAACAGCGCCCCTGTCCGGCGCTCGAAGAGCGCGACGCCCGGTTGATCGAGCACCAGGCCTGTACCGTCCAGCCAGACCCGCACCCGGTCCGGGCTGACCTGCAAGCCCAGGCGGCGGCCAAGCATCCTAACCGGGACTCATACTGGCTCGACGCCTTGACTGGCGGCTGGGACCGCTGCCGGCCGCCGCTCCAAGTCGGCGCCCAGCGCTACGAACTTCTCCACCAGGTCCTCATAGCCCCTGTCCAGGTGCCAGGCCTGCTCGATGGCGCTGACACCCTGAGCGCACAGGGCGGCGATGACCAGCGCCGCCCCCGAGCGGATGTCGGAGACCCCCACCGTCGCCCCCTGCAGTTGGCGCGGCCCCGTCACGAGCGCATCCCGGCCGTGGATCTCGATGCTGGCGCCCATGCGGTTCAACTCGGTGGCGTGTTGAAAGCGGTTTTCAAAGATGTACTCGGAGATGACACAGCTTCCCTGCGCCTGCGTCATGAGCGCCATGTACTGAGCCTGGAGGTCGGTTGGAAAGCCGGGATGGACCCACGTGCCCATGTCGACGGCCCGCAGCGCCTGGGCCGGGTCGCGCCGAACCCGCAGCGTCCGATTGCGCTGCTCGAGCTGAACGCCCACCTCCTCCAGCTTGAGCAGCGTCTGCTCCAGATCCTCGTTCGGGCATTCATCGATGGTCACATCCCCGCCTGCGGCGGCGGCGGCGATGGCATACGTACCCGCCTCCAGGTAGTCCGGGACTACCTGATGCTCAGTCCCTCGCATCCGCCGGCCGCCGTAGATCACTATCTGGTCGGTGCCGGCGCCCCGCACGTCGGCGCCCATCTTGTTGAGCAGGCGGCAGAGGTCTTGGACGTGGGGTTCGCGAGCCGCGTTGAAAATCTCCGTGCGACCTTCGGCGAGAGTTGCAGCCATCACCAGGCTCTCGGTGCCCGTGACTGTGGGCAGGTCCAACACGACCCGCGCTCCCTTGAGCCGGCCCTCGCTGCGGGCGATTATCTCGTGCTCAGTTTCCTCGACCCGGGCTCCCATCGCCCGGAATCCGCGCAGGTGCTGCTCCACGCGGCGGGCGCCGATCTGGTCTCCTCCCGGCCGCGTGAGGTGTGCCTCGCCCGTTCGCGCCAGCAGGGGGCCCAGCAGCACTATGGACGCGCGCATCCGCTGCGCCATCTGGGCGGGGACTCGATCGGTGACCTGCGTGGCCTGGAGGGTGATGCGTCCCTCACCGTCAAGCGTCGAACGGCCACCCACTGCCTGCACGATCTCCGCCATCAGCGCCGTGTCGAGAATCCGCGGCACATTGCGCAGGTGGAGTGGCTCAGGAGTGAGCAGCGCCGCCGCCATGATGGCGAGGGCTGCGTTCTTGGAGCCGGCCACCTGCACGCGCCCGCGCAGGCGGCGACCGCCGGTGATCAGAAGCTGGGCAGCCACCATCCCATCACACCAGGGATCGGCCCGCCTCAGCCCCGCTGGCTGCGAGACCTGGCCAAACGCAGGCGGGCTTCGGCCACCTCCAGGATCAGAGCGATGTTCGACTCCTCTTCCGGGCTGAGCTGACCCTGGGTCTGCAAACGCTCCTGCGCCCGGCGCCGGGCTTCTTCAGCCTTCTGCTCGTCGATCTCGTCGGTCCGCTCAGCCTCATCGGCGAGAACCGTCACGCGGTCGGGCAGCACCTCGAGAAAGCCGCCTCCGACGAACAGCGAGGTCTCCTCCCCCCCGTTGCGGATCCGAAGCTCGCCGGGGCGCAGTGAGGTCAGCAACGGCGAGTGCCGAGGCATGATGCCAAGTTCACCCTCGGCTCCCTGGCAGACGAGGAACGGCCGGCCCTCGCCGTCCACCTCGCCCTCGAAGAGGGAGCGCTCGATGCTGACGACTCGCAGCTCTACTGGCACGCCAGAGTCCCGGACACTACGGTCCTGGCGCGGGACACTAGCTTGCCTGGCTCAGGCGCTCGGCCTGCTCGCGTGCCTCGTCGATGGTGCCGACGAGATAGAAGGCCTGTTCGGGGAGGTCGTCATGCTTCCCCTCCAAGATCTCGTTGAAGCCACGCACAGTCTCCTTGACAGGCACGAAGCGGCCCTCCCGACCTGTGAAGCGCTGCGCGACGAAGAAAGGCTGGGAGAGGAAGCGCTGGGTCTTGCGGGCGCGGGCCACTGTCAGCTTGTCGTCCTCGGAGAGTTCCTCCATGCCCAGAATTGCGATGATGTCCTGCAGCTCCTTGTAGCGCTGCATAGTGCGCTTCACGCCCTGAGCCGCGTCGTAGTGTTCCTGACCCACCACCAGCGGGTCAAGGAAACGGCTGGTCGAGTCGAGCGGCGACACGGCAGGATAGATCCCGATCTCCGTCAAGGCGCGATCCAGGCTGACCACCGCACCGAGGTGAGCAAAGGTGGTCTGGATGGCGGGGTCGGTCATGTCGTCGGCCGGCACGTAAATCGCCTGCACCGAGGTGATCGAGCCCTTGTCGGTGCTGGTGATGCGCTCCTGTAGGGCGCCCATCTCTGTCGCCAGCGTGGGCTGGTAACCGACGGCGGAGGGCATCCTGCCCAGGAGCGCTGAAACCTCCGAGCCCGCCAGCATGTAGCGGAAGATGTTGTCGATGAACATGAGGACGTCGGCGCCCTCCTCGTCACGGAAGAACTCGGCCATGGTCAGGCCGGTCAGCGCTATGCGGGCCCGAGCGCCTGGAGGCTCGTTCATCTGACCGAAGACCAGCGTGGTCTTGTCCAGCACCTCGGCCTCGCGCATCTCTTCGTACATGTCGGCGCCCTCGCGCGTGCGCTCGCCCACGCCGGCAAAAACTGAGCGACCCTGGTGCTCGTGAGCGATGTTGCGGATCAGCTCCTGCACAATCACCGTCTTGCCCACGCCGGCACCGCCGAAGAGGCCGATCTTGGAGCCCTTGGTGAAGGTGCACATGAGATCGATGACCTTGATCCCCGTCTCCAGGATGTCGACCTCGGTCCGCTGCTCCGCGAGCGAGGGCGCTGCTCGGTGGATCGGCCAGAGCGCCATGCCCTCCGGCGTGGGCTTGCCGTCGATCGGTTCGCCGATCACGTTGAACATTCGACCGAGCGTCTCGACGCCGACGGGTACTGAGATGGCACTGCCTGTGGCCCTGACCTTATCGCCCCGGCGGATGCCGTCGGAGGAGTCCATGGCAATACAGCGCACAGCGTTGTCACCCAGCTCCTGCTGCACCTCCATCACCACCTGGCCGCCGTCCTCGCGCTCCACAATGACCGCATCCAGCAGCTGAGGCAGCTCGCCGGCCGGGAACTCGGCGTCCACCACAGCGCCGATGACCTGGCTGACCTTGCCGGTCGCCTGCGAGTGAGTCGCCTCCTGGTGCTGTTCTACCGTCTGCGCCAATGTATGCCTCCTCTTAGTTACGCGGTCGCGGCGCGTAGCGCTTCCGCACCGCCCACGATGTCCATCAGCTCGGCGGTGATGGTCGCCTGACGCACCTTGTTGGCGGTGAGAGTCAGGGATTTGATCAGATCGCCTGCTGCATTGGTGGCGCTCTGCATGGCTACCATGCGAGCCGCGTGCTCGCTCGCCTGGTTCTCCAGGAGAGCTTGGTAAACCTGGGTTTCCACATATCGGGGCAGGAGTGCGTCCAGGACCGACTCCGGATCGGGCTCATAGATGTAGTCCCCGCTCAGTCGGTGCTGTTCCCCCTCTCGCGCCTCGCGCTCCGGCAGCTCGACGGTGACAAGGCGGCGCACGGTCGGCTCCTGCCGCATGGTGGAGGCGAAGCGCGAATAGACGAGATAGATCTGATCGACGTTGCCCTGCCGGTACTCGTCCAGTGCGGCGCTGACGGCCGGCAGCACCTCCCCGATAGGCGCTCGATCCGGTAGCCCGCTCACCTCCGCCACCACGTGCCGGCGCATCCGGAGCAGAAGGTCGCGGCCCTTGCGCCCGATGGTGACGAAGCTGGCATCGCCGGCGGTGTTCTCGCGCAGGTGTCGGTTGACGGCGCGCATTACGTTGGAATTGAGCCCGCCTGCCAGGCCCCGGTCTGAAGTGATGACTATGTAAAGCCGGTTGTCGCCTTCGCGCCGGTCCAAGAACGGATGGCGGTACTCGCTTGCGTGCTCTGTAGTCGTCTGCAGGACCTCCAGCATCTTGGCCGCGTAGGGGCGCGTCCGCTCGACAGCTTGCTGGGCGCGCCGCAGCTTGGTTGCCGAGACCACCTGCAGTGCCTTGGTGATCTTCTGCATGTTCTGACGGCTCTTGATGCGACGTCGGATGTCGCGTAGCGAGGCCATTAGGGAGTCGTCACTGCTTTAGACAACTAGGCTTCCACACCTGACTGACGGTTGAAGGCATCGATGGTTTCCTTGACCTTGGCCTCGACGTCCTCATCCCACTTCCTATCGGTCTCGATGCTGTCGACAAACGTCTTTCGCTCTGCGAGGAGGAAGCGGCTGAAACCGTTCTTCCACTCGCGAACCTTGTCCACTGGCACCTTGTCCAGGAAGCCCCGGGTGCCCGCGTAGATGATGCACACCTGAACGCCCGTATGAACCGGCTCAAACTGCTTCTGGACCAGCAGCTGCGTGAGCCGCTGGCCTCGGTCCAGCTGGCGCCGCGTGTTGGCGTCCAGGTCAGAGGCGAACTGGGAGAAAGCGGCCAGCTCGCGGAACTGCGCCAGGTCCGACTTCATCTGACCTGCCACCTTGTTCATGGACCGGATCTGCGCGTCCCCGCCCACCCGGGAGACTGAGAGGCCGACGGAGATTGCGGGCCGCTGGCCCGAGTTGAAAAGATCCGCCTCCAGATAGATCTGGCCGTCGGTGATGGAGATCACGTTGGTGGGGATGTAGGCCGACACGTCGCCCGCCTTGGTCTCGATCACCGGCAGGGCGGTGAGGGAGCCTGCGCCACGGTCGTCGCTGAGCTTGGCCGCCCGCTCGAGCAGGCGGCTGTGGAGGTAGAACACGTCGCCCGGGTAGGCCTCACGGCCCGGGGGCCGGCGAAGGAGCAGGGAGAGCTGGCGGTAGGCCTCGGCCTGCTTTGACAGGTCGTCGTAGACGATGAGGGCGTGCTCGCCGTTCTCCATCCAGTGGGTGCCCATGGCCGAGCCCGAGTAGGGCGCCAGGTACTTGAAGGGGGCGGGGTCGGCGGCGGGAGCGCTGACCACGACGGTGTAGTCCATGGCCCCGGCCTCTTCGAGGGTGGCCACCACCTCGGCCACGGTGGAGCCCTTCTGGCCGATGGCGACGTAGATGCACTTCACCCCCTGGCCCTTCTGGTTGATGATGGTGTCGACGGCCACCGCCGTCTTGCCCGTCTTGCGGTCGCCGATGATCAGCTCGCGCTGGCCACGGCCGATGGGCGTCATGGCGTCGATCGACTTGATGCCCGTCTGGAGGGGCTGTTTCACCGGCTGGCGCTGGATGATGCCGGGGGCCTGCACCTCGAGGCGACGGCTCTCGGAGGTGTTGATGGGGCCCCTGCCGTCGATGGGCTGGCCGAGGGAGTCGACGACCCGGCCGAGCAGGGCGTCGCCCACGGGCACCGACAGGATGCGTCCGGTGGCGGTGGCCGACTGGCCCTCCGCGATGTGCTCGACGCTGCCGAGGACCACGGCGCCGATGGAGCCCTCGTCGAGGTTGAGGGCCAGGCCCAACGTGCCACCCTCGAACTCGAGCAGTTCGTTGACGGCGGTGTTGGGCAGGCCCGAGATGCGGGCGATGCCGTCACCGACCTCGGTGATGCGACCGACCTGCTGCTTCTCGAGGCTGGGGGAGAAGCCCTCAAGGCGCTTGCGGAGGACCGCGGCGATGTCGTCGGACGAAATGGTCATCTGGTCGGTCATGGGTCTCCCTGGCGGGGGCTACAGGCTCTCGCGCAGCAGTTCGAGGCGGTGGCGGACGGTGCCGTCGATCACGGTGTCGCCCACCTTGGCGGACAGGCCACCGAGGACGGCCGGGTCGACGACCACCTTGACCTCCACCTGCTTGCCCAGGTTGGAGGACAGGGCGTGGGCCAGCCTGCGGCGCTGGTCGTCGTCGAGGGGAATGGAGGAGCGCACTTCGGCCACGACCTGGCGGCGGGCGGCGGCGGCCCGCTCGACCACCAGGTCGATGATGGCGGGCAGCTCGCGGGCCCGGCCGGCGCCGACCACGAAAGCCCCGAGTGTGGACGTGAGGGGCAGGGCCCGGCCCCCGAGGAGGTCTTCGACAATGCCCTGGCGCCGCTCGGGCGGCAGGGCATCGTCGGTGATGGTCGTGCGCAGCTCGTTGGAACTGTCGAGCACGCGCGCGAAGCGGAAGAGCTGGTCCTCGACCTCGTCGAGGACGCCCTCGGCCCGGGCCACCTCGAAGATGGCCGTGGCGTAGCCGTCAACGAGAGCGTCGGTCAATTCGCCGCCTCGGTCTGGCGGATGAAGTTCTCGATCAGGGCCAGGTTGGTCTGGCGGTCGAGGCTGCGCTCGACGACCTTCTCGGCCAGGTCGACCGACAGGGTCGCGACCCGCGACTGCAGGTCGGCCTTGGCCCGCTCGACCTGGGCGGAGATGTCCTCCTGGGCCCGGGACTTGATGTCGGCGACCTCGGCCTCGGCCTGGCGCTTGAGGTCCTGTCGGAGCTTGTCGGCGGCCTGACGGGCCTCCTCGATGATGCGGGCCCCCTCGCTCTTGGCGTCGGCCAGCTGGCGGCGGTAGTCGTCGAGGATCTCCTGGGCCTCCGAGCGGGTGCTCTCGGCCTCGTCGAGGCTGGACTTGATCTTGGCCGCCCTGGCATCCATGCCCTTCTTGATGGCCGGATAGCCGAACTTGGCGATCAGGACGAAGAGGACGAGGAACGACAGCACGGCCCAGACCATCTCGTTGCCCGACGGCAGGATGGGGTTGGTGGTCTTCTTCTTCTCGGCCGCCTGGGCGAGGATGAAGGCGAAGTTCACGGCCGCCTCCTAGGTGAACTTCAACAGGATGAAGACCACGAACCCGATCAGGGCCAAGGCTTCGGTGAAGGCGATGCCGAGGAACATGGTGGTGCGCACCATGCCGGCGGCTTCGGGTTGACGGGCCATGGCGGTGAGGGCGTTGCCCACCACGATGCCGATGCCGATTCCGGGGCCGATGGCGGCGGCGCCGTAGCCGATACCGGCGCCGACAGCGCCGAGTCCTTTGAGGACCTCGTCAGCGGCCGGTCCCTGTGCTGCCTGGGCAAGAATTCCGAGCACTACTCCTCCTAGCTTTCGCGCGAGCCGGTGGCCCGTGCGCATTTCCGGTGTTCGAACGGACTGGACATCAGTGTTCGGGGTGCATGGCACCGCCGACGTAGACGGCGGTGAGGATGGTGAAGATGAAGGCCTGCAGACCGGCCACGAGGATCTCGAAGGCGGTGAGCAGGATCAGCATCACGAAGGGCAGCGGCAGGATCACCGCGAGGAAGGTCTTGGTGAACAGGGCGGCGGACAGCACCGCGAAGGTCACCAGGAGCAGGTGGCCGGCCAGCATGTTGGCGAAGAGCCGGACGGCCAGTGAGAACGGCCGCACGATGATGGTGGAGATGAACTCGATGGGAACGACCAGGATCAGCAGGCCGGCGGGCACCCCGGGCGGGATGAGCATCGACTTGAAGTAGCCGCCCAGGCCCTGGCTCTTGATGCCGACCCAGTTGAACATGGCCCACACCATGAGGGCCATCACCAGAGGCAGGGCCATCCGGGCGTTCACCGGGAACTGGATGAACGGGATGACCTCGAAGATGTTGGTCACAAAGATGAAGAAGAACATGGTGACCAGGAACGACGTCCAGCCCAGCCCCTCGGGCCCCATGGTCTGCAGGATGATGTCGTTGCGCACGAACTCGACGCCCATCTCCACGATGTTCTGGCTGCCCGCCGGCACCAGTCCCGCCTCGGTCTTGGCCCGCCGCCCGGCCACGGTGAACAGGGCGAAGACGATGATCACCGCCAGGATCATCAAAAGGACGGGCTTGTTGATGGCAAGAGGCGTGCCCTTGAAGGCCACCGCCTTCCAGTCGACCAGCTCCTCGATGGGCGGGAACGCGAGGGTGCCGAGGAAGGGCACGATCATCCTTTCACCGGCTTGAGCCCCGGAAAGGCGAGGGACATGGACACGTGGCGAGCCTCCCAGACGAGCAGCCCCAGATGGGTGATCACGATGGTGAAGCCGAGGGGCACGAGCTCGACCCACCACTGGCCCTTCACAAGCAGCACGGCGGCGGTGATCAGCGCCAGGCGGACCACGAAACCGGCCATAGCCACGGTGACGAGCATGCCGATGCCGATGCGGGCCGACCACCCGAGCAGGGCGGCGGACAGGGCGAAGTTCCCGAGGACGAGGGCGATGGCGTAGCCGGCCGACAAAGCGCCGCCGAGACCCCAGAACACGGCGGCGATGGCCACCATGACGGGCACCGCGGGCAGGGACCGGCGGATCATGTCGTTGGCCACCCGGCGCTCCACGTCGGGCGTACCCGGAGGAGCGGCCAGCGAGGTGCGCACCTGGGGCTCGAGCGGGCTGGGGGCCGTCACGACGCCACCTGCTGACGGGCGTGTCGCCGGCGTTGACGGCCGGCGGGGCCGCCGATGCCGACGACCGGGGGGGCCGAGGCGGTGCGGCCGAAGGCGGTGGGAGCGGCTGTGGGAGCGGCGGCGGGCCGTCCGGCCCAGTCGGGCGACCAAGGCCCTTCGGTCTCGTGCAGCTTCATCCGAACCGTGTAGGCCGCGAACTGGCGCACCGAGAGCCCGGCCACGGCGAGGAGCACGAACACTATGGTCAGCACGGGGAGCAGCCCCAGCCAGCGGTCGAGGCCGTAGCCGATGGCCCCGAAGACGGCGGGGGTGACGGCCAGCTCGAAGCCCAGGGCCAGCCCGTTGCCGAAACCGTTGTAGAGATCCTGGCGCTCGGCCAGCTCAGCGGGGTTGAGGGCGCGCCTCCAGCGGGACGCGTCGGAGCCCTGTCTGCGCTTACCTTCGTTCTCGCACTGCTCCAACCTGTGCCCCTTGAGCCTGCCCGCGTCGATGCCGTCGCAAGACGCCATCCGCCGTCGGCGGTGTGAATCTGGGCGCAACTTACGGGACAGCACGCGGGGGCCGCAAGTGTCGGGCTTCCGACGTCCCGTTCGGCGACGCCGGAGTGGCGGGGTGGCGGCCCACCACGGGCCGGCGATGGGGGCGGTCGGCAGGCGGCGGAACCCACGGTGCCTCCTGGTCGAACACGCCCGCCCGAGGGGACTGGCGCACCATGGGATGGAAGAACGTGTAGAGGAGCACGCCCAGGCCGGCCACGAGGAAGGGCACGATGGCGTTGCCCTGGTTGGTGAAGGTGGGGACGAGCACGACCCCGGACAACACGGCCGTCCAGGCCCACAGGATCAGTACCGACCGGCGGGGTCCGTGACCCATCTCCATGAGGCGGTGGTGGAGGTGGGCCTTGTCGGCCTCGGCGACCGATGCCCGGCTGACCGCCCGGCGCAGGATGGCGAACCCGGTGTCGGCGATGGGCACGCCCAGGATGAAGAACGGGATGAACAAGGGGGCGAAGAAGAAGTAGGTCTGCCCGCTGAACTGGTCGGCGGTGCGTCCCCCGACCGAGATGGTGGCCGCCGCCATGAGCAGGCCCAGCAGCAGGGCGCCGCCATCGCCCATGAACACCTTGGCGGGCGAGAAGTTGTGGGGGAGGAAGCCCACGCACACCCCACAGGTGATGACCATGATCAGCGAGGCCATGTTCTCGGGCTCGAGCAGCCCCGCTCCCGAGAGCCGGTTGGCGTAGATGAACAGGGCGAAGGCGGCGATGCCCACCACGCCGGCGGCCAGGCCGTCGAGGCCGTCGATGAGGTTCACGGCGTTGGCCATCCCGACCACCCACAGCACGGTCACGAGGAAGGCCAGGTCGGGCGACAGCACCACGAAGTCGGCGAAGGGGATCCGGAAGAAGAACATGGTGACCCCGGCCAGGGCCAGCACCG